>JALOMZ010000027.1 GCA_025455205.1 Chitinophagaceae bacterium
CTTCACCATTCCCAACCGGTTTGTAGTGGGCTATGGACTGGATTACGATGGCTATGGCCGCAACCTGCCGGAATTGTATCAGTTAAAAGACTGATATGTTCCTCCTATTGTGAACCCGCCTACCCGCAAAAGACCTATTTTTAAACTGGCCATGATTCGCCTGCCAGTTCATCTGTTGCTGTATGCCTGCCCCCTGTTGGCATGGTGGTGGCCTGCGGCCTCCCAATCCTACTATTTCAATGGCGCCTTTGCCGATGCCCAGGGCCGGCCACTGGCATATGTAAACATCAAACCGTTTAGCAGCCCCATTGCCTACCAGGCGGGCAACGCCGGCGAATACGGATTGCCCTCTTTCCAGGCAACAGACACTGCCTGGTGCTATCTGGAAGGCTACGACAGCCTGCAAGTATTGCTGCAGCACGGGCGTTACCAAAAGCATGTGCTCACTATAAAGCCCAGTTATGCTGAAAAGCTGATCCGTGCCAGCCGCCTCTCGAGCCTCACCAGGCTGCCGGCCGGCCTGCTGCCCGAGACCACGGGCGGCTACCGCGTGTCTGGCGAATCGTACCACCAGCTGGTTGAAAACCCCTGGCACCAGGCCCGGGAAGCCCCCTTCACCGGCTTTGTACCCAACCACAACAAATCGAGCTACGCCAATATCCGCCGCTTCGTACGGCAATCCGCCAAAGTGCCGCCCAACGCCGTGCGGGTGGAAGAGCTGTGGAATTACTTCTCCCTGCGGCCGGTACCGCCCCCCGACTCGCCGGCCACTTTTGCCCTGCATGCCGTGCGCACCAGCTGCCCCTGGGACAGCACCCTGCAACTGGTAACCGTATACGCTGTGGCCCGCCAGGTGAATATCGACAGCCTGCCACCGGTGAACATGGTCTTCCTGATAGACAACAGCGGCTCCATGGAAGAAGCCAACCGCCTGCCCCTGCTGAAGGCCGGCTTCCGAAAGCTGGTGGAGCACCTGCGGCCCACCGACCGCGTGGGCATCGTAACCTATGGCGGTGCGGCCGGTATTTACCTGCCCCCCACTTTCGGCCATGAAAAGGAAAAGATCCGACAGGCATTGGATAGCATAGAAGCAGGCGGCGCCACCTCCGGCGCCAATGGCATCCAGCTGGCCTATGAGCTGGCCACCACCAACTCCTTTTCCAACGGGCTCAACAAAGTGATCCTGGCCACCGATGGCGATTTCAACGTGGGCGTGTCGGATGAAGCAGAGCTGGAAATCCTCATCGGACGCTACCGCTCCACGGGTGTCACGCTTTCCTGCATGGGTGTGGGCATGGGCAATTATAAAGACAGTAAGATTGAAGTGCTGGCCCGTTTAGGCAACGGGCATTTTGCCTACCTCGATTCCGAAGAAGAGGCCGAAAGAGCCCTGCTGCAACAGCTGGGGGAAAACAGTATCACCGTGGCCCGCGATGTAACCATCCAGTTTGGGTTTGATGATCGGGTGGTGAAAAGATACCGCCTCATTGGCTACGAAAACAAGGTGGAGGCTTTGCAGGTGGTACCCCAGCAGCTCATTGGCAGCGAGGTGATGTCGGGCCAGTGCATTGTGGGCATGGCCGAACTGGAAACCCATGCTGCAGGAGCCGACAGCCTCACGACGCCGGGGTTCTTCGAGATCCAGTACAAATGGCCCGACCGCGATACCGTGGAAAGGATGACCCTGGAACTACCCTATCAGCATAATAATATACAGGCCACTGACAGTGTCACCCGCGCCGCCGTGACCCTGGCGTGGCTGGGCAGGATACTCAAAAGCGAGCCGGTGCCGGGGCAGCAACGGATGGCCGGTCCCCTGCAGCTGGCTGCCGGAACCGGCAATGGCCGGCAAAGCCTGGCAGAAGACCTCACGCCGCTGCTGCAGAAACTGCAAGCCATCTATGAACCTGTACCCGCCGGCCGCCGCGGACGACAGCCCAAAACAAAAGGCCGGGATCAGTGAGACCCCGGCCATTCCTGATTGCCACCAGGCTGTTTACCAGCTGATGGTTATTCAAACATCTCCTTCACTTTCTGGAAAAAGGACTTGGTATTCTTGTCGGGCTGCGGCTTGAAATTATTGCTGGCATTCATTTTCTCCAGCATAGCCTTCTCTTCACTGCTCACGTGCTGCGGCGTCCAGATGTTCACGTGTATCAGCTGGTCGCCCTTTTCATAGCTCTGCACAGAGGGGAAGCCCTTGCCCTTGAGGCGGAAGATCTTGCCGCTCTGGGTTCCTGGCGGGATCTTGATCTTGGCCTTGCCATCAATGGTGGGCACCTGTACTTCGGTACCAAACACCGCATCGGGGAAAGATATATGCAGCTCATAGGCCACGTTCAGGCCATCGCGGTGCAGCTCGGCATGCGCTTCTTCTTCAATGAGCACGCGCAGGTCGCCGGCATATCCGCCGCGTTCGCCGGCGTTGCCCTTGCCTTCCACGCGCATCTCCATGCCTTCCTGAACACCGGCGGGGATATTGATGGTTACAGTCTCTTCACCAAATACCCTGCCTTCCCCTTTACAGCTTCCGCACTTGGCAGTGATGGTGGTACCCTCGCCGTTACAGGTGGGACAGGTGGTTACGGTTTGCATCTGGCCCAGGAAGGTGTTCTGCACACGCCGTACCTGGCCGCTGCCGCCGCAGGTGCCGCAGGTTTGCATGCTGCCCTTGTCCTTGGCGCCGGAGCCGCCACAGGTCTGGCAGCCCACGTATTTCTTGACCTTGATGGTTTTGGTGGCGCCCTTGGCGATCTCTTCGTAGTTCAGCTTGATCTTCACCCGCAGGTCGCTGCCGCGGCTGCCGCGGGCACGTCCCTGGCCACGGCCACCACGTGCACCGCCACCGAAGAAGCTGCCGAAAATATCGTCGCCGAAAATGTCGCCGAACTGGCTGAAAATATCATCCATGTTCATGCCGCCCGGATGGCCACCGCCACCACGGCCCGGCCCAAAGGCCGCATGGCCAAAGCGGTCGTACTGCGCACGCTTGTCGGCATCGCTCAGCACTTCATAGGCTTCCGCAGCTTCCTTGAACTTCTCCTCCGCAGCCTTGTCGCCAGGGTTGCGGTCGGGGTGAAACTGCATGGCCACCTTGCGATACGCCTTTTTGATCTCATCGGCGGAGGCGGTCTTGCTTACGCCCAGTATTTCGTAAAAATCTCGTTTTGCGCTCATATCGTATTACGGTTGGCGGCCAATACGGGGAAAGGGTGCCTCCCCATACCTGCTGCCGTGTTTCATGATCCGGAATATCCTGCCGGGCCGTGGTTATTTTCCCACCACCACCTTGGCAAAGCGGATGATCTTGTCGTTCAGGTAGTACCCCTTCTGTACCTGGTCTATCACCTTGCCCTGCAGCTCCGTAGTGGGGGCGGGTATTTCGGTGATGGCTTCGTGCAGGTCGGGGTCGAAGGCAGCGCCCACACTTTCCATGGGCTTGAGGCCCTTCTGCTCCAGGGTGCTGCGCAACTTGGCAAATACCAGGGTTACCCCCTCTTTCACAATTGCCGCATCCTGGGATGTTTCCATGGTCTTCTCGGCCCGCTCACAGTCGTCCAGCACATCCAGCAGTGACGTGATCACCTCCCGGCCGGCAGTCTGCATCAGCTCGATGCGCTCTTTGGCTGTGCGGCGTTTGAAGTTGTCGAACTCGGCAAAGAGCCGGAGGTATTTGTCCTTCTGTTCGGCCAGTTCAGCCTGCAGCTTCTCCATTTCGTTCTCGGTGGCAACGGCCTCATTGAGGTGGCTGGTACCTGCCACACTATCATCTGCATTCAGCACGTCTCCGGTAAGCCCTGCGGTATTGTCAGTCATTTCTTCGTTTTTATGCAATTCCTGCTGATCCATAGCTAAAAATTGGTTGCAAATGTAGATGCCGCAAGAATTCTGCCAAGGCAGGGGTCCGGCAAAAATGGCAGGATACCCGCCGGACCAGGCGCAGCCGGTAGGACACATCGCCTTACATTTGAGCCGCAAACCACCTTCCATTGCCCGTATCCGTGCTCCTGCTGACGCCCCCGTTCACCCAGCTGAACACCCCCTATCCGGCCACGGCCTACCTCAAGGGATTCTTCAACACCCGGGGCATCAGCAGCCGGCAGGCCGACCTGGGCATAGAAGTGACCCTGTCTTTGTTCTGCCGCGAGGGCCTGGAAAAGATCTTCGCACTGGCCGCCCCAGGAGTGGAAGGCTTTTCCGAAAACAGCCGGCGCATTTATGCCCTGCGCCAGGATTACCTGCAGACCATTGACGAGGCCGTAGCCTTCCTGCAGGGCAAGAAACCCACGCTGGCCCAACGCATAGCCAAACGGGGATTCCTGCCGGAAGCGGCCCGCTTTGCCCGGCTCGACGACCTGCATTTTTCCTTTGGCGCCATGGGCTTCCAGGACCAGGCCAAGCATATAGCCACCATGTACCTCGAAGACCTGGGCGACTTCATCAAAGAGAACATCGACGAACACTTCGGCTTCAGCCGCTATGCCGAGCGCCTGGGCCGCAGCGCCAACCAGTTTGACGAACTGCACCAGGCCCTGCAGCAACCGCCTTCGCATATCGACAGCCTCACCCTGGAAAAACTGGAGCAGCACCTGGCCCTGGGCCAGCCCCAACTGGTGGCTATTTCCGTACCCTTTCCGGGCAATCTGTTCAGCGCCTTTCGCTGTGCCCAGCATATCCGCCGGCACCATCCGCACATACGGGTGGCCATGGGCGGCGGCTTTGCCAATACCGAACTGCGCAGCCTCAGCGACCCGCGGGTGTTCGACTACTTCCATTTTATCACCCTCGACGACGGCGAGCGGCCCCTGGAGCAACTGGTGCATTACATCAACGGACAGGCAGAGGCCGAAGAGCTGAAGCGCTGCTTCCTGCTCGAAGACGGCAACGTGGTGTACAAGAACAGCGCCGCCTGCAGCGATTACAAGATGCAGGACACCGGCACACCTGACTACAGCGACCTCCTCCTCTCGGATTACATCAGTGCCATTGAGATTGCCAACCCCATGCACAGCCTCTGGAGCGACGGGCGCTGGAACAAACTCACTATGGCGCATGGATGCTATTGGGGTAAATGCACCTTCTGCGATATCAGCCTCGACTATATACGCCTGTATGAACCCCTGGCGGCCGCGCATATCTGCGACCGTATGGAGCAGATGATAGCCCAAACCGGACAGAACGGGTTTCACTTTGTAGACGAAGCCGCACCGCCCTCGCTCATGAAAGCCCTGAGCATAGAGATCCTGCGCCGCGGACTCACGGTGGCCTGGTGGACCAATATCCGCTTTGAAAAGAGCTTCACGCGCGACCTATGTCAGCTGCTGCGGGCAGCAGGATGCATTGCGGTGAGCGGCGGGCTGGAGGTGGCCAGCGACCGCCTGCTGGCCCTCATCAACAAAGGCATTACGGTGGAGCAGGTGGCCCGTGTGAACCAGCACTTCACAGAAGCCGGCATCATGGTACATGCCTACCTCATGTATGGCTTTCCCACCCAAACCGCACAGGAAACCATCGACTCGCTGGAGATGGTGCGCCAGCTCTTTGAAGCCGGCGTGCTGCAGTCGGCCTTCTGGCACCAGTTTGCCATGACGGCCCACAGCCCCGTGGGACTAGCCCCGGAGAAATTCGGCGTGAAGGCTGTGATACCTGCCAAGCCCACCTTTGCCGACAACGATGTGGTGCATGAAGACCCCACGGGCACCGAGCACGAGCTGTTTTCTGAAGGCCTCAAGACCTCGCTGCACAACTACATGCATGGTGTGGGGTTCGATATGCCGCTGCATAAATGGTTTGAGCACAAAGTGCCGCGCACCACGGTGGCGCCCGATCATATCCGGCGCATCCTGGCGTCGCCCGAGCCCGACCCGCAGCGCCTCAATGCCCGCGTGCTCTTCCTGGGCCCGCAGCCCCAGATCAGCTATTTCGTGAAATCCAAAAAAGGCAGCAGCTGGAGCATGGCCTCCCTGCGCTTTGAAACGCGCAGCCGCACCCTCAACATTTCCGTATCAGACCAGCAGGGCCAATGGCTGCATGCGCTGCTGGAAAAACTGCATATATCGCAGGACAAACCATGGACCTTGCGGCAGGTGAAGGAGGATTATGAAGCAGCAGGACTGGAACATTTTGAACTGTTCTGGGACAATAAGCCGGTGAATACCCTGTACCAGGCCGGTCTACTGGTGGTGTAGTTTTGTATTGTCCATAATGGGTACTGTCATTTGGTTTCAGAGGGAGCCTCGCTGACCTATTAGCATCTGCGCCGGCACCTTTGCTACCTGCGGGTAATAATTCCCGCGGATTTCGCCGATTGCAAACTGCAGATGCCCGAAGATTTTCACTTAATCTCATTGCCCAACAGGGTAAGCCACATCCTGGTTCTGCTTGTTGTCACCAATATTTCTTCCTTGACAGGACGAGCAGAAGCAGTCATGCTTTCAGGGGCATTGTGTACTTCGCAATTACTCCACCCTGCCTGTCCCAGCGGGACAGCATATCGGTAGCATCCAATGAGCAACGCAAGCCCAGCGCCCCGTAGGGTCGCAACAACATTCCCGGATACCATCTGCATAGTGCGGGCTTGTTGCTGTTTTGTTTCTGCAGGCAATGTCATCGGATTAATAATGGGCTCCATGTTCTTCTGCGGCAAACTGCGCCGCCCCCCGCTTTTTTCGGGTAATATTCCCCGCAGATTTAGCCGGTTGAAAACCGCAGATATTCACTTAATAACATTGCCATAACGGGATTTCATTGTTAATTTAACTTTTTCAGGCAGGGCCACGCGCCCCCCTTAAAAGGCCTGTTATGACACTAACTACCACCATTGCCGGGTTTTCTATTTGTGCTGCTGTGATCTTTTTTGCAGGCAAGCGCCTGTCGCATTATGGCGACCTGCTGGCCGAGAAGACCGGTATGGGCAAGGCCTGGATCGGGCTGTTGCTGATGAGTGCTGTCACTTCGCTGCCCGAGCTGATGGTGGGCATCAGTTCAGCCGCCATTGTGCGATCGGCCGACCTGGCCGTGGGCGACATCATGGGCAGCTGTGCCTTCAACCTGGGCATCCTTTCGGTGATGGATGCCTTTGTGCCCCGGCGCGAAACCCTCCTGAGCAGGGTGTCGCAAAGCCAGATACTGGCAGCGGCCTTTGGCATGATCCTGATAGCGCTGGCGGCCGCCGGCATCTTCCTGGATAAAGATATTGTACTTACCCCCTTTATTGGGGTTAACAGCCTGCTCTTCGCCCTGCTGTATTTCGTTGCCCTCCGGGTTATCTTTCGCTACCAGCAGAGCCATCCGGCAGCAGAATCCGCACCGGTGCATGATACCGTTTCACTCACGCTGCCACAGGTGGTGCGGCGCTATGTACTCTATGCCCTCCTCATCATAGCAGCAGCCCTCTTCCTGCCCTATTTTGCCGAGCACCTGGCCGAACAAACCCGCCTGGGCAAAACCTTCACCGGCACATTGTTCCTGGCCGCCTCCACCTCTCTTCCGGAAATAGCCGTTTCCGTAGCGGCCGTGCGCATGGGATCCATCGATATGGCCGTGGGCAACCTCTTTGGCAGCAATATCTTCAATGTGTTCATCCTGTTTATAGACGATTTGTTTTATGCACCGGGACACCTCCTGAAAGATGCCTCAGAAAGCCACTTGTTGTCGGCACTTGCCGTGCTGGTGATGTCTGGCATTGCCATCATCGGCATCACCTTCAAGAGCAAAGGCAAGCGCTTTCTGCTGGCCTGGGACACGCTGCTCATTTTTGCCGTTTACATCCTCAACCTCTTAGTGCTGCACCGCCTCACCCATGCATCCTGAGCCGGATTATAACCAATCGGAATATTCTGCCGTTTCTTTTGATGTGCAAGGCAGTCAAACTGCTGAATGTCATTGGCTGGTCACCCAAATCATCGTTTATTTATGCGTTGATTGCGAGCATGGAAGCCGGCCAGCAATTAAGGCTTGCAGCCCCTTCCGGCAATACCGCATGATTTCTTGAAGCCAATCACCATGACAAAAGAATTCCATCTCCTTTCTGCCAACGACACCCTGGCACAGATGCAATCCGGACCTGCCGGCATTACCAGTGCCGAAGCCGCCATCCGCCTGGAACAGTATGGCCCCAACGAACTGGAACAGAAAAAGAAGAAGCCGGCCTGGGTGCTCTTCCTGCACCAGTTCAAGGATTTTATGATCCTGGTGCTGATTGCCGCAGCCCTTGTATCGGGGCTGGTAGGGGAGCCGGTGGACAGCCTGATCATCCTGGTGATTGTAATCCTCAATGCCATCCTTGGCTTTGTGCAGGAATACCGGGCCGAAAAAGCCATGGAAGCCCTCAAGAAAATGGCCGTATTGCAGGCCCAGGTACTGCGCAACGGGCAGGCCGTGACCCTGCCCAGCAGCGAGCTGGTGCCTGGCGATGTGGTGCTGCTGGAGGCCGGCAAGGCCGTGCCCGCCGATTTGCGGTTACTGGAAGCCTACAGCCTCCGCATAGATGAATCGGCCCTCACCGGTGAATCGGTGCCGGTAGACAAAAAGACCGATCCCCTGCAGGAAGCCGATGCCCCGCTGGGCGACCGCATCAACATGGCCTACAAATCCACCCTCATCACCAACGGCCGTGGCATGGGCGTGGTTACCGCCACGGGCATGGACACGCAAATTGGCCATATTGCCCGCATGCTGCAGGGCGATGAAAGCGATACCCCCCTCAAACAGCGCATGGCCGCCTTCGGCAAGCGCCTCTCCTATATCATTCTCTTTATCTGCCTCATCCTCTTTGTAGTAGGAATCCTGCGCGGCGAAGAGATCATCAGCATGATGATGTTGAGCATCAGCCTGGCCGTGGCTGCCATCCCCGAAGCACTGCCGGCCCTCATCACCATTGCCCTGGCCCGCGGCGCCGGCCGCATGGTGAAGCAGCACGCCCTGATCCGCAAGCTGCCTGCCGTGGAAACCCTGGGCTCCGTATCCTTCATCTGCACCGACAAAACAGGCACCCTCACCCTCAATAAAATGAAGGTGACCGATGTATATGCCCTGCCCACATCAATTGAAGGCCTTGAAATTTCTCCCCTGCTGCTTTCCATGGCCCTCAACCATGATGTGCAGGTGGGCGAAGACCTGCAGCTCACGGGCGACCCCACCGAAACAGCCCTGGTGGAACAGGTGATCAACACCACAGGCGCAGCCGCCTGCCAGTCGATGGCCACACAATACCCACGCGTGGCCGAGCTGCCCTTCGACTCCGACCGCAAGTGCATGACCACCGTACACCGCTTTCATAACCAGTTCCTGGTGATTGCCAAGGGCGCCATAGAATCCATTACCGCCACTGCAGCCCCCGGCCAGCCCGTGCAGCAGCTGCTGCTGGAATCGGAAATGTGGGCCGCGCGCGGCCTGCGGGTGCTGGGCTTTGGCTACCGCCTGCTGGATGCCCTGCCCGATCCTTTCACCTATGAGGCCGTGGAGACCAATATGACCCTGGCCGGTATTGCCGGTATCATAGACCCGCCCCGAGAGGAAGTGAAGGCCGCCATCAACGAATGCAAGCAGGCCGGCATCAAGCCCGTAATGATAACCGGCGACCACCCGGCCACGGCCAAGGCCATTGCCACCGAAATCGGCATCATGGGCCCGCGCGACCTGATGATGACGGGCAAGGAACTGCAGCAAAAGCCGTTCGAGGATTTTCTCGAAGTGGTAGAGAAGACGGCGGTGTATGCCCGCGTGTCGCCGGAGCAGAAGCTCAACATCGTGAAGGCCCTGCAACAGCGCAACCACTTTGTATCCATGACCGGCGACGGCGTGAATGATGCGCCCTCGCTGAAGGCCGCCAACATTGGCGTGGCCATGGGCATCAACGGCACCGACGTTAGCAAGGAAGCGGCGCACATGATATTGCTCGACGACAACTTTGCCACCATCATCAAGGCCGTAAAGGAAGGCCGCCGCATCTACGACAACATCCGCAAGTTTGTGAAGTACATCATGACCTGCAACAGCGCCGAGATCTGGACCATCTTCCTGGCGCCCTTGCTGGCCCTGCCCATGCCGCTGCTGCCCATCCATATCCTCTGGATCAACCTGGTGACCGATGGCCTGCCCGGCCTGGCCCTGGCCAGCGAAAATGCCGAGCCCGATGTAATGCGCCGCCCGCCACGCCCGGCTAAGGAAAGCCTCTTCGCCGGCGGACTGGGCTACCATATCCTCTGGGTAGGCATTCTCATGGCCGGTGTTACCCTGGCCACACAGGCTTACAGCATCCACGAAAGCAATTCCCACTGGCAGACCATGGTGTTCACGGTATTGAGCTTGTCGCAGCTGGGGCATGCCCTGGCCATCCGCAGCGAACGCACCTTCCTGTTCCGGCAGGGACTCTTCAGCAATAAAGCACTGCTGGGCGCCATCCTGCTCACCTTCGGGCTGCAGATGATGGTGATCTATGTGCCCTTCTTCAATGAAGTTTTCCGCACGGCTCCGCTGTCGCTGAACGAATTGGTGGTGTGCATCGCCCTCTCGGCC
>JALOMZ010000323.1 GCA_025455205.1 Chitinophagaceae bacterium
GGATGCCGACGCTTTCCTGTTGAAGCTGGACCCCAATGGGAACCGATCTTGGGCCACCTACTATGGCGCCAGTGGCAGTGATGGTGCCCTGGCCCTGGCCATAAACGGTTCGGGCGATGTTGCCATGGCAGGAGGAAGCAACAGCGCCGGCGTAATAGCTACTGCAGAAGGTTTTCAAACATCAGTTGGTGGCAATGGCCTTGCCACCGACGGTTTCCTGGCCGTATTTGGCAGCAATGGCGCACGCAAGTACGGCACCTACTATGGAGGCAGCTTCGACGACAACAGCACAGCTCTTGCCTTTACGCCGGCAGGCGCTATTTTGATGGCAGGCCGTACCCTGAGTACGGGATCTGCCCTCTCTACCCCCAATGCCCACCAAACCAGCTTCAATGGCGACGACAACAGTGCGTCAAACGCCTACTACGATGCATTTGTGGTGAAGTTTGGCGGCCAGTCTTCAGGCCCCACCACCTATACCTTTACCGGCAGCGGGAACTGGAGCCAGGCAGGCAACTGGCAGGGAGGCACAGCCCCTCCAACCACCATACCCTCCGGCGTAACCATTATTATCTCGCCCAACGGATCCGATGAATGCATCATCGACATCCCCATTACGCTTAGTGCAGGGGCAAGCCTGCAGGTAGCGCCGGGCAAACGACTCCGGATCAATGGGAACCTCATAAGGCAGTAAACACAGCCATCATGGCTAATCTGCCTAAATCACATGCTGATGGCATAAATGCGGACAAGATATCCGGCAATGCATATTGTATCCGGACCGAAAAATTCATGCCACATTTTCTTAATATATTTTCCCTGGTACTGAAAAGACCAAACCAGGAACTTAAATCAAAAGCATTTCGTGTCTCTGCCAAACAGCAGGTACTTAAAGTGGCCTTGCATGCCCATTATTTTGCCAACAAAAAAAGCAAAGGAACTTGAAACCGGCTGGCCCAGGCAGCCTCACTGTGGTTTTGACCCGGATAAAATTGGGTTATCCAGTTGCTGCCGCGCAGAAAGCCCTTTTCCTGCATGATCTCGTCGGCCTGCCGCTGCAATGGAGGGTACAATGCATCCAGGGTTTGGTCGCCATAATCGAAATACAGTTTGTGATCAGCCGGAGATGGAAGACTTGACTTCATGTAACGCAGGAAAGCAGCCGGCACCGGATTGTTTTCCATGCTGAAAGTACCAGGCCAGTGGGTGCTCAGGCAGGCAGCACCACCGAACACGCCTGGATATTCACAAATAGCATACATCGAAATCAAGCCACCCATGCTGCTGCCAGCCACAAAGGTATGCTCCCGTTCCGGGCGGGTCTTGTAGGTGTTGTCAATAAATGGCTTCAGCTCCTGTACCAGAAACTTCAGGTAATTATCCGATTGGGGTGAAAACACTTCGTTTGTCCGGCCAACCCTTTGCAGTTGTGCCGTTACTGTATCTTTTTCGATCCGGGACAGCGATTCATATGGACCCTGTGGAAAATAGTCTTTGTGCCGGGTGGGGCCGCCATTCCAGATACCCACCACCATGCAGTTACTGATCCTTTTTTCCCGCATCAGCCGGCCTGCGGTTTCATCCACCTGCCAATCCATCCGGTTCCAGGTGGTGTTGCTGTCGTACAGCATCTGCCCGTCGTGCATATACAGTACATCAAAGGCAGCCTTGCCGTCATAGCCTTCAGGCAGCCATACATCAACGTGCCGCGGTGTAACGTAACGGGATGGAAAGGAATCGTGCCGCACCAGCCGGCCGGAAGACACTACAGGCATCTGGGCCATACCCATGGTCTGCAAGGCCGTAACGCCGGCAATCAGCAGAACCAGGCTGACAATGATGCCATGTGATTTTCTGTTACTGTTCATACAATACAGGGTTGAGTGGCGTGTTGATGATCTCCCCTATTTCCGCACCCGGGCACCACACTTCCCAGTCGAGCTGCTGGTTGGCATTTTCCGGGGCCTTCAGCCGCATGTCCACATCCATGTAGATAATGGTCATCACCTTGCGCATGGTGCTGGATTGATTGGCTCCTGCCCGGTGAAATACCCAGCCGGAATGAAAGCTTACCTCGCCGGCATCGAAGGGTTCAATCACATGGTCAAAATCAGTCACCCGCAGGCGCTGCTGCATGGCGGCCTCGCTTTCATCGCTGATGGCCAGTTCCCGGCCCTCGGTGATCACATGGCTGCCGGCACTGAATTCCAATGGCCCCATCTCCAGCGGCGTTGCCTGCAGTGGTATCCAGGCGGTGATGGTTTTATCAGATGCCAGGGGCCAGTAAAACTGGTCGGCATGCCAGGGGGTGATGCCACCACCTGCTTCCTTGAACAGGGCCTGGTCGTGGTACATCCGCACCCCGCGGGTGTCCATCAGCTCAGTGGCTATGCGGGCCAGGCGCGGGCTGAATACCAGCTGCTTAACGATGTCATCTTCCCGCCACAGGTTCATCAGTTGCAGGAATGCCTTTCCGTAAGTATTACGCTCCGCCAGCGGGCGCTGCTCCCTGTTCAGCAGGGCCACCCGGTTGCCAATGGCTTCATTGAAAAACAACAGGGTATCGGGATCCAGCACCTGTTTGAGTTTGATGAAGCGGTTCTTTTCATAGAAAGCCAGTTGGTCTGCTGTGAGCGGATATGGCTCCTGCAGGGCTTTTTCAATGGAGGCAGGTAATGGCATAGGCATAAGAATGGAAGCAGGCATAAATATCCCCGTTTTCCGGGAACCCGGGAAAAGAGGCGTCCTTTTTATTTACTGACGCAGCCAATCTCATGTATAGCCAAACAAAAGAATATAATAATATCTGCCTGCCCCCCAACACCGGTCCCCAACCTGCTTTCAGGAGGCACTTGACAAAAGCCTGTTTTTTTGTTCTATCTTTAGAACACTCACCCATTCCTGCCTTCAAACCAAAACCATGAAAACCCCCATGACCCTGGTTGGCTGCTGGCTGACCCTTTTCACGATGGCCCAAACGGAAGCCCCGCCGGCCAAAGCAAAGCGAAAATTCCCCGACCACTACAGCATCGCCTTTACCAACAACCACTCCGCCTATCCGTTTTCCTCCTTTGCCGGACTGGTAACGGGAGAATGGCATCCCGGCGTGGAACTGGGCACCGGCCTCAACTGGTGGGAGCGCAAAAAACACGACTGGTACCAGGAGATCAAACTGGCCTATTTCTATCACCAGTTCATTCAGCACGGCATACCCTTGTATACCAACTTCGGGTACCGCTACAAATTCACCCCTAAGTGGAATGCCCAGGCTGGGCTGGGCGCCGGCCTGCTGTTCTCGATTCCCGACCACCAACGGTACAAACTGAACAGCGAGGGTAACTACGAAAAGCAGGGCGGTGTAAGGCTGCAGGGCATGTTTGTATTCAACCTGGGTACCAGCTATCGGATAGCCGCCGGAAGCAAACACCCCCTGGACAT
>JALOMZ010000324.1 GCA_025455205.1 Chitinophagaceae bacterium
TACGCCGGCAGGATTATTTGCCAGTCTGAAATATGCCCGGCTGCCCATGAAAACGCTCATACAGCCGGCCATAGACCTGGCCGAAAAAGGATTTGTGATTACCGAAAGGGAAGCTAACCGGCTGAACAACCTGCAAACCCAGCTGGAGCGGCTGAACACACAGCTGCCTGTTTTCTCCAGATCAACACCCTGGAAAGCCGGCGACACCCTGATCCAGAAAGACCTGGCCCAAACGCTCAAAAGAATCCGCGACAAGGGACAGGCTGGTTTTTATGAAGGGGAAACGGCCGACCTCATCGTGAATGAAATGGAGCGGGGCGCCGGCATCATCAGCCACGCTGACCTCAAGAATTACAAGGCCATTGAACGCACACCTGTTGTGTTCAACTACAAAGGATATACCGTCATTTCCATGCCTCCGCCCAGCAGCGGCGGCATCCTGATCCACCAGATGCTCAAAATGCTGGAAGACCGTCCCCTGGCCAGCTATGGATTCCAGACAGCCAAAAGTGTTCAACTAATTACAGAGGTGGAGCGCCGCGCCTATGCCGACCGGGCAGAACACCTGGGCGACCCCGACTACTACAAAGTGCCCATGAAAGGACTGGTGGATCCTGCCTATATCCGGCAACGCATGGCCGATTACGACAGTACCCGGGCCGGCGTGAGCGCCAACACCAAGGCCGGACAGATCCGGGAAAGCATGGAAACCACCCACCTGAGTGTGATGGACAAGGATGGCAATGCGGTAGCAGTAACCACCACCCTGAATGGCGGCTATGGCAGCAAGGTGGTGGTGGGCGGCGCCGGGTTCTTTCTCAACAACGAGATGGACGACTTCAGTGTGCAGCCCGGTGTGCCCAATATGTTTGGCGCCATTGGGGGAACTGCCAATGCCATTGCCCCCGGCAAAAGAATGCTCAGTAGTATGACACCTACCATTGTGCTGAAGAACAACAAGCCCTTCATGGTAGTGGGCACGCCGGGCGGCACCACCATCATCACTTCAGTGCTGCAGAGTATCATCAATGTGGTTGACTACAACATGAATGCCTTTGATGCAGTAAACAAACCCAAATTCCACCACCAGTGGCAGCCCGATGAGATCCGCGTGGAAAGAGACTTCCCTATGGATGTGCGAAAGGCCCTGGAAGCCATGGGATATAAAATAACAGAAAGCGGCCACTGGAGCGCCACAGAAATGATTCTGGTGAAGCCCAACGGCAAACTTGAAACAGTGGGCGACAAACGCGGCGACGACAGTGTAGCCGGATTCTGAACTGCATGCCTGCTAAGGGCTGCCATCAGCTATCGCTGCATCCAGCTTACCATTCCTGCAGGGAGCAGTTTCCGGAACTATAGCTTCTCCGTTTTGTACTCATTTTTCAGGTGGAGGGTCATGGGAATTTCCACATCCTTGATCTTGAATTTGCCTTCCAGGTCCTGCACCATTTTGCCCGTTTGCATAAGGCCGGTACCCATATCCACATAAAAAGTTCCCCGCTGGGTGCCTTTGAAATCGGCTTCAAATTTCACCCCCAACAGGTCGAATCCCTTCTTGCCCTCAGGTTGCCCCATGGCCGGGGAGGCAGCCATGGCCAGTCCGGGCAATGCCATTTCATTGCCCACATTGGTAACTTTTGATTCTACCGCAATTTCGGCCACCCCATTCTTAACACTCTTGAGTTCAAATTCATTGACCAGCATGAGGGTAAGGATGGAATTCATCCGGATCTGGTTTGTCCATTTGTCTCCAATATCTACCCGCTTGCCCGGCAGAATGAAAAAGCATTGTTCCAGCATGGGGTTCATCATGTCATCGTTTATTATAGGCCTGAAAGCAGCAGCCATCTGCATCCTCACCTTTTCATCCAGGGGTGCCAGTGCAGCTTCCACCAATTTCCATACACTGTCTGTATTCACCCTCGATTCTGTTTGACCTTTGGGGTTCATAACCGTGCGAAAGCTAATGTTGCGCATGGCTTCCATTACCTGTAACGCCGCCGAATCTCCGTTTCCCAGGCTGTCCGAAGCCATCAGAATGCGTTCCTTGCCCTGTTTGAGCATGTAATTTTCATATGCAAAGCTGGCCTCCGTTTTTCCATCGGGCAGGGTATCAAAATGCAGGAGGCAATTGATCTCCGTAGACATGGGCTGCGTCATGGCGGTACCCAGCATTTGCACCCCTACTTCACCGCCAATCTTATATACCAGTTTATAACGGGTATCGTGGGCCGGGTGGAAAACCAGTTCGTGGGCCCCGGGGCGGCAGGCCGGCAGGAGCAGCACAACAGCGGAGCAAATCCAGAAAAAACGGATCAATGTATTCATGGCAGCCCAAATTAACACCGAAATGGTTATCTATTCTCCCAGCCATAGCCATAAATTCGCCGGGTGATCAGCCAGGAAACGGTACAACGGATAATTAACAGCATCAACATCCTAGAGGTGATTGGCGACTTCGTGCAGCTCAAGCGGCGCGGCGCCAACTATCTGGGGCTCTGCCCTTTCCATGGCGAAAAAACACCCAGCTTCACGGTTTCCCCCTCCAAGGAGATTTACAAATGCTTTGGCTGCGGCAAAAGCGGCAACACCATCAGCTTCCTGATGGAACACGAGAAGCTGGGCTATGCCGAAGCCCTGCGCTGGCTGGCGAAGCGATACAATATTGAAGTACAGGAAACCGAAACGGATCCTGAATACAAAGAGCGCCAGGCCACAGCCGACAGCCTATATATCATCAACCAGTTTGCCCAGAAATTCTTTGCGGAGCAACTCTGGGATGAGGAAATGGGACAGGCCGTAGCATACAGCTACCTGCAGCAGCGCGGTTTCACCGATGACACCATCCGCAAATTCGGCCTGGGCTACTGCCCCAATGAAAGGGATGCCTTTGCCAGTACGGCGGTCAAGAACAAATACAACCCCGAGCTCCTGCTGAAGTCGGGGCTGGTGGTGCAGCGCGATTACGGGCTGCAGGACAATTACCGCGACCGGATCATCTTCCCGGTGCACAACCACATCGGCAAGATCATTGGGTTTGGCGCCCGCCTGATCAAAAACCGGGAGAATGCGCCCAAGTACATCAACACCCCGGAGAATGAGCTGTATGTAAAAAGCCGCATTCTCTACGGCATCTATTTTGCCAGAACCTCCATTGAGCGCAACAATGAATGCCTGCTGGTGGAAGGCTACACGGATGTTATCAGCCTGAACCAGGCCGGTGTGGAAAATGTGGTGGCCAGCGGTGGTACGGCTCTAACGCCCGACCAGTTGCGGCTGATCAAGCGTTATACCAAGAACCTCACCATCATTTATGACGGTGACCCGGCGGGCATCAAAGCCGCCCTGCGCGGTCTGGACCTGGCATTGCAGGAAGGCCTATATGTGAAGCTGGTATTGCTGCCTGATGGCGAAGATCCGGACAGTTTTGT
>JALOMZ010000325.1 GCA_025455205.1 Chitinophagaceae bacterium
CACACAACCTTCCCACAAAGCCAACCCTCCCTGTTGGCTTTTGGGCTTGGTATAAACCGCGCCAGGCTTATACCCGGCCCGCCAGGTTTCGTGCATAAAATTTTGCAAGCTTTTTTCTCAGCGGCTCCGGCCGCCTGTTACCTTCGTTGGAAGAATCCAGGAGCACACCTCAATGAATGACTTCCACTCCGTCAGAAGCCGGATAATCCAGATCATTTTTGCGGCCGTATTTGTACTCATCATTCTGCAGCTGTTCAACCTGCAGGTGTTGAACAGCAAATACAAACTGATGGCAGACGACCAGGCCATTTACCGCAAGGTGATCTACCCCAGCCGGGGCCTCATCATAGACAGAAAGAAAAAAGTGATCCTGGATAACACCACCCTCTTTGACCTGGTGGTGGTGCCTGCCCAATTGCGCAATGGATGCGACACGGCCACCCTTTGCAGCATCCTCAATATCAACGAGGAGGAATTCAAAAAACGGATCATCAACAGCATCGTTAAAAACGGCCGTTACCAGGCTTCGGTGTTTGAAGCCCTGCTGGATGAAAAGACGCATGCCCAGCTGGCGGAGAAGCTGCCCAATTTCCAGCCAGCCTTCGACCTGGTGGAACGTCCCGTGCGCAAATACCCCTATGAAGCCGCCGCCCACGTGTTTGGCTACCTGGCCGAGGTGGATCCCAAATTCCTGGAGAAATACGGATCGGAAGGCTACCGGCAGGGCGATTATGCCGGCATGACCGGTCTGGAACGCACCTACGAAAAAGTACTGATGGGACAACGCGGTATCCAATACTGGAACCGCGACAATAAGAACCGGCCCACACAGCCCTACCAGGGCGGCCGCTTTGATACCTCCGCCGTGGCCGGCAGCACCCTCTATTCCTCGCTCGATATTGAACTGCAGGAACTGGGCGAGCTGCTCATGAGCGGCAAAATGGGCAGCGTGGTGGCCATTGATCCCAAAACCGGCGGCATCCTGGCCATGGTGAGCGCACCCTCCTACAGCCCGCGCCTGCTCACCGGCAACCAGCGCCGCAAGCATTTCTCGGAACTCTATACCAACCCCCGCTTGCCCCTGATCAACCGTGCCATCAGCGGCGAATACTCACCCGGCTCCACCTTCAAAACCCTGCAGGCCCTGGTGGGCATGCAGGAAGGCGTGATTACCGACATGACCGGATACCCCTGCCGCGGTGCCTACTACGACTGCGGCACCGGCCGACCCAAATGCCACGGCTCCAACCACGCCCCCGACCTGGAGCATGCCATTGCCCAGAGCTGCAACCCCTATTTCGCCAACGTATACCGCAAGATCCTGGAGAACCCCAAATACCCCAACGTTGACAGCTCCTTGTCCGTTTGGGACCGCTATATGTACAGCTTCGGCCTGGGACACAAACTGGGGGTAGACCTGCCTTCGGAAAAGGGCGGCTACATCCCCACGCCCAAGCGCTACCAGAAAGTATTCGGTCCCCGCTGGCATGCCTGCAACACCATCTCCAACTCCATCGGCCAGGGCGAAGTGAACTCCACCATCCTGCAGCTGGCCAACGCCATTGCCATGATCGCCAACAAGGGCTGGTACTATACGCCCCACCTGGTAGACAGCATTGAAGGCGGCGACCGATACGGCCTGCTGGAACCCTACCGCAAGAAGATTGAACCCATCCATATCCCCGACCATATGTTCGAAGCCGTGCATGCCGGCATGGAGGCCGTAATGAAGCCCGGCGGCACCGGCTGGCGCCTGGCGGTGGAGGGCATTAATATCTGCGGCAAAACAGGTACCGTAGAGAACTATTACAAGGGTTCTAAACAAAAAGACCACTCATTCTTTGCAGCCTTTGCCCCGCGCGAGAATCCGAAGATCGCCATCGCCTGCATCGTGGAAAACGGCGGCTTCGGGGCCACCATTGCGGCTCCTATTGTAAGCCTGATGATCGAGAAGTACATCAACGACACCATCAGCACCGCCCGTCAGGAATGGGTGAAACGCTACAGCAGCATGTCCATCACCCCGGCCCGCATACTCGACGAGATCCGCAAGCGCGACAGCATCAAACTGGTAAAAGACGCCGAACGCGCCCGCAAGGAACTGATGAAAAAGATCAAGGAAGAAACGGGCATTGAAGAAGACCCTGAGAGCAACACCACCGAGCCGGCCCGCAAAACACCACCCACGCCCAAGGCCGACAGCAACCGCACCACCGCCCTCATCACCGACGACAAAAGAAAATGGGCTCCCTGGCCTACCCTCAGCTAACGCATGGCACAGAACCAACGGATCATATCAAAAGGCATTAACTGGCTGCTCATCTGGATCTACCTGCTCCTGGTGCTGGTAGGCCTTATTGCCATCTTCTCCGTGGAATACCGCCCGGAAATGAACCTCCTGCAATCCATCACCGGCCTCAAAACCAACTACAGCAAGCAACTGCTCTATTTCAGCATTTGCCTGGTACTGGGAACATTCATATTGCTCACCGACAGCAAATTTTTTACGGCCACCGCCAACCTCTTCTACGCCTTTGGCATCCTGCTGCTGCTGGCCACATTTGTGGTGGGCAAGGAGGTGAATGGTTCCAAGAGCTGGATCCCCCTGGGCTTCATGAACCTGCAGCCGGCAGAAACCTGTAAGATCTTTGTGAGCCTGGCCCTGGCCAAGTACCTGAGCCGCATGGAAACCGATTTCCGCAAATGGCGCAGCCACGCCATAGCCATCGGCCTGGCCCTTACCCCGGCCGCCTTCTCCATCCTGCAGAATGAAACCGGCCTGGCCCTGGTGTACTTTGCCTTCTTCATTCCCCTGTACCGCGAAGGCCTGCCGCCCGCCTACCTCATCATCGGCGCCTCCGGCGCCATCATGGTAGTAGCCTCAGTGCTGGTAGACCCCAACACGCTGGC
The DNA here is from genome assembly GCA_025455205.1 of Chitinophagaceae bacterium. Taxonomy (GTDB): domain Bacteria; phylum Bacteroidota; class Bacteroidia; order Chitinophagales; family Chitinophagaceae; genus Phnomibacter. The sequence continues at coordinate 2,911 of JALOMZ010000325.1, forward strand.
CACCATCCTCACCATCCTGGCCCTGCTTACCATCTGGATCATGCGCCGCCGCATCCGGCGCAATAAACGGCTTCTTCTGCTGATTGTGGCCGTTTGGGGTATCTGCGTGGGCATACAGCGTTTTGCAGTTCCCTTCCTGTTTGAAAAAGTGATGCAGCCCTACCAGGTGGAACGCATCATGAGCATGTTCGGCAAAGACTACGTACCCAAAGACCCCGCTGCCGCCGAAGCCCTGATGAAGGAAAAAGCCAAACAGGGCAAGATCGGCAAGGGCGGCAAGCGAGAAGAGAATTACAATGTGAAGCAGAGCAAGATTGCCATCGGAAGCGGCGGATTCCTGGGCAAGGGATTCCTGAAAGGCGCCGTTACACAAGGCGACTTTGTGCCGGAACAACATACCGACTTCATCTTCACCGCCCTGGGCGAAAGCTTTGGCTTCTGGGGCTCCACGCTGGTGGCGCTGATCTACCTGGGCATGCTTATTGTGATCACCAATATGGCCGAGCGGCAGCGAAGTACCTT
>JALOMZ010000028.1 GCA_025455205.1 Chitinophagaceae bacterium
ACCGGCGGACTATATGGCCGGCATACAGAGCATCTGGGCTACCTGTTGGCTGAAATGCAATACATGCAACGTGTTTACCCGGGGATGGAATGGTAAGTTATAGGTACGAAAGACGAAGTACGAAGTGAAGAAGTTTGTAGACCATAGTCCGTAGTCCGGAGAAGCGGCCCTCCTGCATGGTGCGCGGCTCCCCAGCCACAAACCACAAACCACAAACAAAAAACAAAGAACTAAAAACAACTAGTCCCTCGAACTTCGAACCTCGAACCTCGAACATCAAACCTCAAACATCAAACCTTCCCCTCCATACGAAACCATCCTGTCCATCCTGGAATCTGTGGTAGACCCGGAGATTCCCGTGCTCACCATTGCCGACCTGGGCATATTGCGCGGTGCGGATTGGGATGAGGATAAGCAGCAGTGGGTGGTGCGCATTACGCCCACGTACTCGGGGTGTCCGGCCACGGATCTCATTGCCACGCAAATACGGCTGGCCTTGCTGGAGCACGGCATCAAAAATTTCAGCATACAACAGGTGTTATCGCCGGCATGGACCACCGACTGGATGACAGATGCAGCCAAAGAGAAGCTGCGGCAGTTTGGCATTGCGCCACCGGTAGGGAAAAGTCTTGATGAAGCCACGCTTGAGAATACCGTGGTGCCCTGCCCGCGCTGCGGCAGCACAAATACTAAACTGGTGAGTGCGTTCAGTTCCACCGCCTGCAAGGCCTTCTATGAATGCCAGGATTGCCTGGAACCATTTGATCATTTCAAATGTCACTGAGCCGGAGCGCTGCAATTGGCGGATAATAATGTCACCCCTTCGGGGTTCTGTTGCCGTTTGTGCTGACTTTCTACAATAATGTCAGCCCTTCGGGCTTTTGTAGCTCTCATTGGTATATCAACAAAAATCCCAAAAAGGGAAAATCCAAATTCCAAGGGCAACCCTTCATTCATATGAAGCGCGGCTTGTGGGACGCTGCGCGTTTGGACATGGGCGACCTGTGCTGCAAAAGGCTTCAAATTTCAACGGGTGTACGAAAACCAAACAGTGTATTCGCTGATTAGTACGTCAGCAGAAAAATTCCAAATCGGGAAATTCCAAATTCCAATAAGCCTGGGTTAGCCACCACGCACAAACCCCTGCACACACATCATTTTCATATTTTCAAATTTGCTAATTTTCACATTCTCCCCTGGCCCCGACGGCTATCATCAGCACATCAGCTAATTAGCATATCAGCACATTCAAAAGAGAAATTCCAAATTGGAAAATTCCAAATTCCAGAAGAGTTAGGTTAGCCCACACACAAATCCTGCCGCACACATCATTTTCACATTTTCAAATTTGCTAATTTTCACATTCTCCCCTGGCCCCCGACGGCTATCATCAGCACATCAGCTAATTAGCACATCAGCACATCACAGTATAAATTCCAAATCAGAAAATTCCAAATTCCAAGGTGCCCGCGTTCCCCAACACACTCAATCCCTTCCTCAAAACCCAAACATCATTTTCACATTTTCATATTTTCACATTTGCTAATTCTCTCTCCTTATTTCTCAAACGCATCCGCCTCCCGGTATGCCTTGATCAGCGCCAGTTCGCCTTCCTTGCCTTGTCCGGCCACGCCATGTTCCATGCCGAGGATGCCCTTGTACCCCTTGCGGTAGAGGTGGCGGAAAACGTTGCGGTAATTGATCTCGCCGGTGCCGGGTTCCTTGCGGCCGGGGTTGTCGCCGATCTGGATATAGGCGATCTCCTCCCAGCACTTGTCGATGTTGGCCATGAGGTTGCCTTCGTTGCGCTGCATGTGGTAGATATCGTACAGGATCTTGCAGGCCGGGCTGCCTACGGCGCGGCAGATCTCATAGGTCTGGTCGCTGTGGCGCAGGAATAGGTCGGCATTGTCACTTAACGGTTCCAATACCATAGTAAGCCCATGGGGTGCCAGAATATCGGCGCCCATCTTCAGGGCATCTATCACGTTGCCTGTCTGTATGCCGATGGGGAGGCTGCGCTCGTAGTTGCCGGGCACCACCGTCATCCAGCGGGCATTCACGCGTTTGGCCACTTCCACCGCCGTCTGGCAGTCTTTCTTCATCCTGTCTTTCCATTCCTGTTTGCCGGTGGCCAGGCTGGTTTTCCAGTGCCAGCTGTCGCTGGTGATCACAAATACCCCCATGCGCATGCCCAGTTTGGCCAGCAGGCTGCCGATCTGCTCCTGTTCCTGCACGCTGCGCCCCATGAGGCCATTGTCTTCGATGGAGCGAAAGCCCTGGTCGTACCCAAACCGTATCTGGTCGAGAAAGCTCTTGCCGGCATGGGCTGCAAACATGCCGTCGTGGAAGGCATAGTCCATGGTGAAAGCTGTATTATTGTCGGGTGCAGGGTTGCCTGTTGGCATGGCATTCAATTCAGAAAAAGCCAGGCCGGCCAGCGAGGCCAGGGAAGATTGCTGCAGGAAACGGCGACGTTGCATATTCGTGATTGGTTTGGGATGGTAAGATATGCGTAAAATAAAAATGAAAGGCTGGGGGCTCTTGTGCTGCATTTCCCTCACGGGGTGGGGCCAGGCATTTCGTTTCCAGGAAACCCGGCCTAAGATGGGATCCCCCTTCGGCATTGCCGTGTATCATACTGATAGTGCATATGCCCGGCAGGCGGTGGATGCGGCCTTCGGGTTGGTGGACAGCCTCAACCTGTTATACAGTGATTACGATTCGGCTGCCTGGGCCTGGAAATTGTCGGAGGCGCCGGCCGGTGTTTGGTTGCCGGTGCCCGCGCCCATGTTGCACATGCTGGTGGAATGTCGCCGGGCTGCCAGCCGTTCTTATGGCAGCTTCGACATCACCATAGGCGCCCTTACCCGCTTCTGGCGACAACAGCGCAGAACCGGCATTTTTCCACCAGATTCAGCAGTGGCGGCCATGCGGGTGTTAACGGGCTGGAAGTGGATGGAGCTTGACCCGCAACGCAACAGCGTTCGGAAAAGGAGGGCGGGTGTGCGGCTCGATTTTGGTGGCATTGCCAAGGGCGCCATTGCCTGGGAGGTAATGCTATTCCTGCAGCGGCAGGGGATCGCTTCCGTGATGGTGGATGCCGGAGGTGATATTGCCTGCGGAGCCCCTCCGCCCGGCAAGGCAGGATGGCAGATTGCCGTGAACCGGCCCGAAGAGGAAGACACCTGGCAGCGTCCACTGGTGCTGCAACAGCAGGCGGTGGCTACTTCCGGCAACATGTACCAGGCATGGGAATACCAGGGCATTCGTTATTCGCACATCATTGATCCCGCTACCGGATATGGCAGCACCCGGCATCGCAATGTGACGGTGCTGGCGGCAGACGGCGCCACGGCCGACTGGCTGGCTACAGCCTTTAGCATACTTCCCATACGCCGGTGCAGCAAACTGGCCCGGAAAATGCATGCTGAATACTTCATTGCAGCGTTGGAAGGTGAAAAAATAATATCTTACCGCAGTCCCGGATTTCCGGCCCTGCAATAACCGAGGGCTGCCAGCAGCATCCGGAACCATCTTTGCATTGCGCCTTATGAACAAATTCTCTTTTCGCCGGCTTATCTGCCTGTTTGTATCAGTATCGTATTTATGTATCATGGGTATTACAGTGTCCCGGGCCCAGGAAGCCATCCTGGAGCAGGCTGTGCCTGGAACAAACAGGTCGCTGCGCCTGCAGCTGATTCCTGCCGGGAGTTTTGTTATGGGCAGTCCGCTCCAGGAGGCGGGGCGCACGGCCGACGAGGGTCCGCAGCGCACCGTGAAGCTCCCTGCCTTTTACATGAGCGTATATGAAACCACCTGGGAGCAGTACAATGCCTTTTTTCAGGATGAGGCCTTTGCCCGCAACAGCGAAGCCGATGCCATCACCAGGCCCAGCCCGCCCTATCTTGATTTCACCCTGGGCATGGGCAAGGAGGGCTTTCCGGCCAGCAGTATGCAGCAATATGGGGCCAATATGTTCTGCCGTAGGCTGTATAACAAAACCGGCGTATTCTTAAGGCAGCCTACAGAGGCCGAGTGGGAATATGCCTGCCGGGCGGGCAGTACAACAGCGTGGAACACGGGCAGCGACAGTGCTGTGCTGCAAGACTATGCATGGTATGCAGCCAACAGCCAGCAGAAATACCAGCCGGTGGGCAGCAAAAAGCCCAATGCGTGGGGCTTGCATGATATGATGGGCAATGTGGCAGAATGGGTGCTGGACCAGTATGATTCCACTTATTTCGACAAGCTGGCCGATGATGTTTCTGAACCGCTGGTATTGCCCACCCGTCGCCAGCCCCGCTCTGTGCGGGGTGGCAGCTACCGCGATGCGGCGCTGCAGCTGCGCAGTGCCAACCGCATTCCGGCCGATCCGGTCTGGAACCGCCGCGACCCACAGGTGCCCAAGAGCAAATGGTGGAATACCGATGCACCCTTTGTGGGGTTCCGGGTGGTGAAGCCATTGCAGCAACCCAGCCCGCAGGAGGCAGAAGCATTCTTTCAACGTTATCTCGGAAAATAACACCCGCCATATGAATCATTCCCAACGTAAATCCAGAAGGGCCTTCATGAAACAATCCTCCATACTGGCCGGAGGGGCCCTGGCCATGCCCATGCTGGGCCGCACCAATTATTTCTCCATGGCCGACGACAGCATCAAAATTGCCCTGGTAGGCTGTGGTGGCCGCGGCACCGGCGCTGCTTTCCAGGCCCTCATGGCTCATCCGAGGGTGAAGCTGGTGGCCATGGCCGATGCTTTTCAGGACCGGCTCGAGCGTTGTCATAAAGCCCTCACCGATGACGACCTCAGCGATTCTATGGGGGTGAACGGTAACCCCGTGAAAGCGCGCATAGATGTGCCCGAAGCGAACCGATTCATTGGTTTCGATGGCTACCGCAAAGCCATCCCGCTCGCTGATGTGGTTATCCTGTGCACCCCGCCGGGATTTCGCCCCATTCATTTCACCGAAGCCGTGCAGCAGGGCAAGCATGTATTCATGGAAAAGCCCGTGGCCGTGGATCCTGCGGGCGTAAACACGGTATTGAAGGCAGCCGAAATAGCCAAGCAGAAAAAACTGAATGTGGTGGTGGGGCTGCAGCGCCACTACCAGAACTCCTACCGAGAGCTCTTTGCCCGCAAGGACATGATCGGTGATATTGTATCGGCGCAAGCCTGGTGGAATAACGACGGCGTATGGGTGAATGCCCGCAAACCGGGCCAGACAGAAATGGAATACCAGATGCGCAACTGGTACTATTTCAACTGGCTCTGTGGTGATCATATTGTAGAGCAGCACATCCACAATATTGATGTTGTCAACTGGTTCAAGGGCAGCTATCCCGTGAAGGCTCAGGGTATGGGCGGCCGGCAGGTGCGCAACGGCAAGGACCATGGTGAGATCTTCGATCATCACTATGTGGAATTCCATTATGCCGATGGCAGCATCCTCAACAGCCAGTGCCGCCATATTCCCGGCACCATGAGCAAAGTGGATGAACTGCTCACTGGTACAAAGGGGAGCATATTTGGCGCGGCCGCGCGGATTACCGACCGGAAAGGATCCGTATTGTACCAGTTCAACAAACAACAGGAGAACAACCCATACCAGGCCGAGCACGACGAATTGTTTGCCGCCATTGCCAAAGGGGAATACAAATTCAGCGATGCGGAAATGGGCGCTAAAAGCTCTATGACGGCCATCATGGGGCGCATGGCCACCTACAGCGGTCAGGTGCTGGAATGGGACAAGTTACTGGCAAACAACCTCAGCATCATGCCGGCGGTATTCGACTGGAATGCGCTACCGCCCCTGGTGCCTGATGCGGATGGTAAATATCCCATAGCCATACCCGGCGTCACTAAGTATGCTTAGTGTCGGCAGGGTATAAGTGGGAAAATGCAAGATATCATTTCAGGAATGGAAGTAAACGCTCGGCCCAGTCGAGCGTTTTTTTCATAGGCGGCGGGGCTTGCAGCCGAAAGCCTCCGTACAGGGTGAACTGCGTGAGCACTTTGGCCATCCGCTCCGTGGAACTCACTGAGTGGCGGTAGCTGCTGCTGTAATTGCTGAACCCTACATACCATCGTGGGTTACTGTAGCCCAGGTTCAGGCCAAAAGAAAAGCCGGAAGAGAACCGGGTGCCATTGGCCCTGACCACCGCATTGTTTTCATCAATGGCCAGGGAATTGAAAATGTCAACCCCAAACACGGGCCCCATGGAGCCGGCCAGGAAAAAGTGCCGGGCAAATACCCAGGTGCCGGCAATGGCCAGAATGGCATTGATGTCAACATTATTGGTGAGTTCAATCTTGCCGGCCTGTGGCGGGCCCTGGGGAATGCTGAAGCGGAAATGTGAAATGTTCAGCCCGGGCAGCCAGGTCCAGGCCGATCGCAATTGTTCTTCCTCGCCACCCTGGATGGCTTTGAGGGAAAAGTTGGGGTTTGTACGGTACAGCCCGGCAAACTGGAAGCGCTGCACCTCCATTTCTGGAAACTGCGTATAGGGATCGCCGGGTTTCCAGTTGGAGTCCACCTGGCTCATGTTGGCCAGATAGAATCCACGCGTGTTGGACCACATGCCGGAAAGCGACAGTTGGTTGAGCGACAAGGAGGCCGATAAACGCCGGTAGCGGGTGCTGCCCCGCAGCGAATCGTCGTTGTTGAAATCCAGGAATTCAGGCGTGAATGCATAGCTCAGGCTGAGCCAGCGATAGTTGATGGAAGGGGATAGCGTGTATACTTCATTGGGCCGGATGCTGATATAGAAGGTGTCGTTGTAATAGGTGCGGTATTCCATATACTGGCTGCCGAACTGAACACCCAGATCCAGCAGGTGGTAATAAGATTTGACATAACTGCTGTCGAAACTGCGCCGGTTGCGCGTACTGTCTTTCTGGGCGGCCAGTGCTGCGGGAAGGATAATAAGCCCGGCCGTTGCGTACAGCACCAGCATCCAACACCTGTATTTCCGTCCCAACAACATTTGCCTGTTATCTTTAGCCCTTCAAGCTTACGAACTAATCAACGAATGGCCTATGGAAAATCTCATAATCTTTGAAAAGGTGGGGCATGTGGGCAGGATCACCCTCAACCGGCCGGCAAAATACAATGCCTTCAATCGCGACATGGCCTTCCAATTACAGGGCGTGCTGGATGCATGTGCTGCCGATGCTGCCGTGCGTTGCCTGTATATCACCGGGGCCGGAAAGGCTTTCTGCTCGGGCCAGGACCTGGCCGAAGTGGTGGATCCCCAGGGGCCGGGCATGAACCGCATTCTGAGCGAACACTACAATCCCATTGTTACCAAGATAAAATGGATGGAAAAGCCGGTGGTGGCTGCGGTCAATGGCGTGGCGGCCGGCGCCGGGGCCAATATTGCCCTGGCCTGCGATATTGTGGTGGCGGCAGAAAGTGCCTCCTTTATACAGGCCTTCTCCTCCATTGGCCTGATCCCCGACAGTGGCGGCACCTTTACCCTGCCCAGGCTGGTAGGCTGGCAGAAAGCCACGGCATTGATGATGCTGGGCGATAAAGTGCCGGCCCCCGAGGCAGAACGAATGGGCATGATTTATCAGTGGTTCCCCGATGAACAATTTGCAGACCAGTCGTGGGCACTGGCCGAACGCCTGGGCAATATGCCCACCCGGGGCCTGGGCTTCACCAAAACAGCCCTGCGTTGGTCATATAATCATACCTTTAAGGAACAACTGGAGAACGAGGACAAATTGCAGCAGCGGGCAGCCACTACAGCAGATTTCAAAGAAGGGGTGGCTGCTTTCCTGGAAAAGCGAAAACCAAATTTCAAGGGCGAATGAGTATAACGATCGAGCAGGCCCGGCATATTGTGGAGTTGATGATGGAAAAGGATGCTTTCAGCCAATGGCTGGGCATCAGGGTGGTAGACATTGCCCCCGGCATTTGCCAGCTCCAGATGACGGTAGGCGAGGAAATGTGCAACGGTTTTTCCATCGCCCACGGCGGCATCCCCTTTGCCCTGGCCGACAGTTGCTGTTCTTTTTCTGTGAATGCCCACGGGCGCAAGAGCCTGTCGGTGGAAACCTCCATCAGCCAGTTCAAAGGCATCCAGGTGGGCGACACCCTCACCTGCGAAAGCACCGAGGAATCGCTGGGTAAGAAGATCGGGGTATACACGGCCATCATCACCAACCAGGACGGGGTGCGCATCGCCATCTTCAAGGGCACTTATTATCGCAGCGACAAGCGCTGGCTGGAGCCGGAAGACCAGGCAGCCGGCGAGGCCGCCTTATGATTCTTCGAGGTGGAGCTTGTGAAAGAAGCGGTGCGCCGCCGGTGCCAGTAATATGCCTATGTTGGTGATAAAGGCTACCCCGCTGAACAGGGCATACAGCGCAGAAAACAGCTTGCCGCCGTTACTGTCAAACTCCGTGATCACCGGCCCCATGCCGCTCAACAGCATGGAGGCATTATGGAAGCAGTCCATCCAGTCGTACGCAGGGCCTGCGCTCATCCGGAATCCAACCGTGCCAATCAGCAACCAGAGTGCCACAAGCAGGAAGCTTACGGCAAAGTTTCGTCCCACCCTGATATAGAATGTGCGCCGGGTTGCCAGCGGCTGCCGCTTGTGTTCGTACATGTTACGGATATTGAACAACCTAAAGATACAACGAAGCCATTGGCAAGCCTCGCAGTTCCGTGCACCGTAATCTCCTATTTTCGAAGCATGTTTTACGCATTCAAAGGCTTCGTGCCGGTGGTACATCCTTCCTCCTTTGTACATCCGCAGGCAGTGGTCACGGGAAATGTGATCATCGGCAGGGATTGCTATGTGGGTCCGGGTGCTGCCCTGCGCGGCGACTGGGGCGGCATAGTACTGGAAGATGGTTGCAACGTGCAGGAGAACTGCACCATACACATGTTTCCGGGTGTTACCGTGGTGCTGCAGGCCGGGGCTCATATTGGGCATGGGGCCATTATCCATGGCGCGCAGATAGGCCGTAATTGCCTGGTGGGCATGAATGCGGTGATCATGGACAATGTGGTGCTGGGGGAAGAAAGTATTGTAGGTGCATTGACGTTTATCCGTGAAGGCGAGAAGATCCCGCCCCGCAGCCTGGTGGTGGGCAATCCGGGGCGCATCGTGAAACAGGTGAGTGATGACATGATTGCCTGGAAAACCCAGGGCACCCGATTATACCAGTCACTGCCGGCCGAGATGCATGCAGCCGCTGTTCCCTGCGAGCCGCTTGCAGAAATGCCTGCCAACAGGCCCACACAGGAAACACTCTACGAAAACTGGAACAAGATCAAAGAAGCCAATAACTGACACTTATGAGAACATTGTTTATGAGCCTGGCCTTGCTGCTGTCTGCTGCCAGCATGGCGCAGGTACTGACTTTGCGGGAGCAGGCTCGTGTAACAGACGAGATCACTGCCGACAGGATCAACAACCTGCTGCCCCGGCTTATGGATCGAACGGGCATCGATATGTGGGTCATCATCAGCCGCGAATACAATGAGGATCCCATCCTGAAGACCATGCTGCCGGCCACCTGGCTCAGCGCCCGTCGCACCACCATGCTGGTGTTCTACCACGATGCGGCCAGCAACAAATATGAAAAAATGGCCATAGCCCGGTACAATGTGGGAGAAACCATCCGTGCCAACTGGGACATGAAGCAGTTTCCCGACCAGTGGGATGCACTGATGAACATCATCAGCACCCGCAACCCGAAAAAGATAGGCCTGAATACCTCGGACCATTTTGGCCATGCCGATGGAATAGACCATACCCATTATGAACTGTTCATGAAAAAACTGCCGGCTGCCTTCCGCGCACGCGTGGTAAGTGCAGAAGCCCTTGGTGTGGCCTGGCTGGAAACCCGCACGGAGCGGGAGATGCAGTACTATACCCAGTTGGTAAACATGACCCACCGCATTATTGAAGAAGGGTTTTCGGAAAAAGTGATCACCCCGGGCATTACCACCACCGATGATGTGGTGTGGTGGTTCCGCCAGAAGATCCGCGACATGGGACTGGATACCTGGTTCCACACAAGTGTGGCGGTGCAGCGCAGTGACAGCAACAGCTTTGAGCACCTGCGCAGTTTCAGCGACCGGCCCAAGGATGATGTGATCCGCCCCGGCGACCTGCTCCATTGCGACATTGGCATCACCTATCTCCGCCTGAATACCGATATACAGCAGCATGCCTATATGCTGAAGCCCGGAGAAACGGAGGCGCCGGCCTCCATCCAAAAGGCTTTTGCCCAGAGCAACCGGGTGCAGGACCTGCTCACCAGCCAGTTCAGGACAGGCAGCACCGGCAACCAGATGCTCAAGGGGGCGCTGGACCAGGCCAAAGCAGAAGGCATTGAAGCCAGCATCTATACCCATCCGCTGGGTTTGCATGGCCACGCAGCAGGACCAACCATTGGTCTTTGGGACCAG
>JALOMZ010000326.1 GCA_025455205.1 Chitinophagaceae bacterium
AAGGCCGAAGGCAACACCGCCACTGGCACAGATATTCAGGCATTCCTGGGTTTTGACACCCGTGCCGGCGAACAGGTGCTGATGAAAGTGGCCCTGAGTAATGCTTCGGAGGATGGCGCTATAGCCGGCCTGGCTGAAATCAATCATTGGGATTTTGATAAAGCGCAACAGGCGGCCACTGGCCGGTGGGAAAAGGAACTTGGCCGCATACAGGTGAAATCGGGTGACCAGGCATTTCTGCGCACATTTTATACGGCTTTATATCACACTTACCTGGCACCGGTATTATTCAGCGATGCACAGGGCGCGTACAAGGGGGCCGACCAACAAGTGCACACCACCAAGCAGCCTGTTTATTCTGTGCACTCCCTGTGGGATACATTCCGTGGCGCCAACCCGCTGTTCACCATCACGCAGCCGGATCGGGTAGGGGACATCATCCAGTCGTACCTGCTGTTTTACCAGCAAACTGGCCTGTTGCCCGTATGGGACCTTCATTTCAATGAAACCAATACCATGACCGGGTATCACGCCATACCGGTGATAGCGGATGCCATTTTGAAGGGTATCCAGGGTTTCGATTACAACCTGGCCTTCGAGGCCATGAAGGCCAGCGCCATGCAAAATGTACGTGCCACGGATTATTATCGTCAGTTTGGCTTTGTGCCGCAGGATAAGCACGGCTGGAGTGTGACCATGACACTGGAATATGCTTACGACGACTGGTGCATAGCCCAGGTGGCCAAAAAGCTGGGCCGGCAGGATGACTATGATATGTTCACCACCCGCTCGCTCAGCTATCGAAAATTATTTGATCCGAAGACCGGCTTCTTCCGGGCCAAGAACAAAAACGGGAAATGGGTGGAGCCCTTCGATCCCTACTTCAGCGAGCATGGCTTTGAAGGCATGTATATAGAAGGCACAGCCTGGCAGCACACTTTCTTTGTGCCGCATGCAGTGGATGATTATGCACGCCTGTTGGGCGGCAAAGACAAACTGGAAGCCAAACTGGACACCCTGTTTTCCACCACCAGTGAAATGCATGGCGAAAATGTAAGCAACGACATCAGTGGCCTCATTGGGCAATACGCCCATGGCAACGAACCCAGCCACCATATTGCCTATATGTATACTGCCCTGGGTAAACCCCAAAAAGCGGCAGAACGGATCAGGCAGATCATGCATACCATGTACAGCGATAAACCCGATGGACTCAGCGGCAATGAAGACTGTGGCCAAATGAGTGCCTGGTATGTATGGAGCGCCCTGGGTATGTATCCCATGAACCCTTCTTCCGGCGTTTATATGTTTGGCAGTCCGCTGGTGGATGAGGCCACCCTTCAGTTGCCGGGCGGCAAAACATTCCGTATTGCCGTGAAGAAGCAGTCGGCCGGCAGTAAGTACATACGGTCTGCGCGCCTCAATGGAAAGAGCATACCGGTTATGGGACTGCAGCACCGTGAACTGGCCGCAGGAGGATTGCTCGAACTCGAATTGTCTGATACCTTGTAGCCTACTGTACAAGATCCTTCTTCGTACCTCGTTGGCTGCTGGCATAATGCCAGCCCAGCAACACTGTTATGCCCAGGTTGAGCAGTAGGGTGAGCAGGGATGCTTCGGCACCAAATTGGCCGCCGGTAAGCCAGGCGGGTCCTGAAACGGTGGTGTGCAGCAGGGAAGGCAATGCGATGCCGCTTACAGCAAAGCCCAGCACAGGTCCCTGCAAAAAATTCCAGGCGGCATGCAGGGCAATGCCAAACCAAAGGTTGCCGGTGTAGAGGTAATTGATTCCGAGCAGCATGCCACCGGCAAAAATGCCGGGCAGGGCCAGCAGATTCTGACCTGGATTGCCCATATGCAACACCATGAATAGGGTGGCCGTTGTCAACAGGGCGGGTACGGGCGGTATAGCCTCCTGGAGGTTGCGCTGCACATATCCGCGGAACAGGCATTCTTCTCCCAGGGCCACGGCGAACATGGCTGCCAATGACAGTATGAGTTGACCGGCCGTGGCCAGGCCGTTATCAAAACGTACCATGCCGGCTGTCGACAGTATGCCGGCTACCAGGGCCAGTACAAGCACGGCCGTACAAATGCCGGTAAGTATAAAAGGCATGCTGTACCTGGTTTCCAGCCCGATCTTTTGCAGCGGCTGGCCGTCGAAGTAGGCGGTAAACAATACGGTAACAAATAGGAAAGCCAGGGAAGAACTGAACGCAGTGGCCACCCAGTTCTGGCGAATGGAAACAGGGGCGCCCGACTCATTGAGGGCCAGGCCCAGGAACATGCCGGCCAATTGTGCCATGGCCCATTGGGCCATCAGCGCAGCCGCAATGGCTGTCATCAGCCGTATCCATACATTTAGTTTGATCATTATGCTTCGCCTGCAATGTTACAACCATTAGGGGAGCATTAAATTGCATAAACATTTAGCCGCTGTCCTGCCCTTAATTTTGCCAAAATTGCGCAACTAGATGGATACAACTTATAAATACACTGTATTGGAACGCCTGCTCCGGTATGTTGCCATAGACACCCAGAGCGATCCCAACAGCCACAGCTTTCCTTCCACTGAAAAACAGAAAGACCTGAGCCGGCTGCTGGCGCAGGAACTGCAGGACATGGGAATTGCTGATGCCCACATGGACGATTTCGGATATGTATATGCCACCATTCCTGCTAATACCCAAAAGCAGGTTCCGGTGATCTGTTTTTGCAGCCACGTAGACACGGCGCCAGACTGCTCGGGTACCTGTGTGAAACCGTTGGTACACCGGAACTATGATGGCTCCGACATTGTGCTGCCCGATGACCCCGGACAGGTTATTTCAACCCGCCAATACCCTTACCTGGCTAAAAAGAAAGGGGATGATATTGTAACGGCAAGTGGTACTACGCTGTTGGGGGCGGATGACAAGAGCGGCGTGGCAGTGATAATGGATATGGCGCACTACCTGATGACCCATCCGGAAGTGAAGCACGGCGCTATCAAAATTCTTTTCACCCCTGATGAGGAAGTAGGACGCGGCACCGCCAAAGTTGACCTGGCAAAGTTGGGCGCCCGATTCGGCTACACGCTGGATGGGGGCGAGGCCGGTGACCTGGAAGATGAAACCTTCAGCGCCGATGGGGTGGAGATAGTGGTTGAAGGCATCAGCGTGCATCCGGGCACGGCCAAGGGCATTATGGTGAATGCCCTGAAAGTGGCCGGTGCCATCCTGGACGCATTGCCAAAAGATGGATGGAGTCCCGAAACCACCGAGAAGAAAGAAGGTTTTGTGCATCCGGTACAAATGAATGGCATTGCTGAGCGTGCTTCTATACATTTCATCATCCGCGATTTTGACACGGCAAAATTGGCATTGCACGA
>JALOMZ010000327.1 GCA_025455205.1 Chitinophagaceae bacterium
CCCTCCAAAACTGATTCAGATGTCAGCACCAGATAAAAAATTATCGCGCCGCCGTTTCGTGCGCCTCAGTGGCCTCACCGGTATGGCGTTGACTGTGGGTTACTATTTTCCCGCCCTGGGAAAGGACAAGGCAGCATTCCTCACCGGCGAGGAAGCGGAAGCGGCCGGCGTGGAACTCACCGCCTGGGTATCCATCGACAAGACCGGCAAGATCATCCTGCTGAACCACCGTTCCGAAATGGGGCAGGGTTCCTTCCAATCTGTGCCGCAGATCATAGCCGAAGAACTGGAAGTGAGCATGGATGCCATAGAAGTGCATTTTGCACCGGGCCATCCCAACAAATATGGCAGCCAGATCACAGGGGGCAGTTCTACTGTGCGCGGAGCCTACAAGCAATTGCTGCGCACCGGCGCCACGGCCCGCGAGATGCTCCTGGAGGCGGCGGCCAGGAAATGGGGTGTGCCAAAGGCTGAGTGTTATGCAGAAAACGGACAGGCCATGCACCGGCCCAGCGGGCGCAAATTTGCCTACGGCGATCTGGTGGAGGAAGCGGCAAAACTGCCGGTACCCAAAGACGTTCCCCTGAAGGCCCGTAAGGATTACAAGCTGATTGGCAAGCCCCTGCCCCGTATAGACAACCCGGCCAAGATCATGGGTACGGCAGAGTTTGGGCTGGATAAAACCCTGCCCGGCATGCTGTATGCGGTAGTGGAACGCAACCCGCGTTTCCACGGCAAGGTGAAGAGCTTTGATGATACAGCTGCCAAAGCCGTCCCTGGCGTAAAAGCCGTATTCAAGGTGACGATGCCCGTATTTGGCTTCACCCGCGAAGGGGTGGCCGTGGTGGCCACCAGCACCTGGGCGGCACTGCAGGGCCGCAAGGCCCTGAAAGTGGTATGGGATGATACCGGCATTGAACGGGTGAGCACCGAGAGCCTGTTCAATCGCATGAAAGCCGACCTGGCCAAGCCGGGCAACAGCATCCGCACAGGCGGCAATTTTGCCGGCACCTTTGCCAAGGCAGAGAAGAAAATAGAAGCCGTATACCAGACGCCTTACCAGAGCCATAGCTGCATGGAACCCATCAACTGTGTGGCCCACTGGCAGCCCGATAAGGTGGAGATCTGGGGACCTATCCAGGGCCCCGACTGGGTGCAGAGCGATATTGCCGAAAGGCTGAAGCTGAAGCCGGAACAGGTAACCGTGAACATGACCTTCCTGGGCGGTGGTTTCGGCCGCAAGGCATTTACGGACTACACGGCTGAGGCTGTCTTCATTTCCCGTGAAGTGAAGGCGCCGGTGAAGGTGGTATGGACCCGCGAAGATGATATGACGCAGGGGCCTTTCCGCCCGGGCGCCATGTACAAGTGCAGCGCCGTGCTCAGTAACGGCCGCATCAGCGCTTTTGGTACCAAAATGGCCGCGCAGAACATGGACTTGCAGGAGTCGCCCCGCTTCAATAAGGAAGCCTTTAACCCCAACCTGCTGGAGGGCCTTTGCGAACCCTATATCAACGCCTTCACCCACTATGCCTTCAGCGATGTGCCCACCGAATCGCCGGTACCCGTGATGTGGTGGCGCTCGGTGTATTCTTCCACCAATGGCTTCGCCTATGAAAGCTTCATGGATGAACTGGCCATAGCGGCCGGCAAGGATCCACTGGATTTCCGGCGGGGCCACCTGCCCAACGAACGTCACCGCGCCATCCTCGACAAGCTGGCGGAGATCAGCGGCTGGAAAGCACGGGAAAAGAAGGCAGGCTGGGGCATAGCCATTACAGAATGCTTTGGAAGCATTGTTGGCGAAGTGGTGAAAGTGGGCAAGGCGCCCGAAGGCGGCCTGCGCGTGGAGAAGGTGTTTGCTGTAATCGACTGCGGCTGGTATGTGAATCCCAACATCATCCACGCCCAGGTGGAAGGCAGCATCTATATGGCCCTGGGCGCCGCCACCACGCATGAAACCAATTTTGCCGATGGCAAGGCCGTGGAGAATAACTTCAATACCTATAACCTGCCTCGTATTGGTGAAATAGGGGAAATTGTCATCCATATCATGGAAAACGATGAGAAGGCCGGGGGTGTGGGCGAGCCTGCGCTGCCACCTTTTGCGCCCGCCCTGTGCAATGCCATATATGATCTCACCGGCAAGCGCATCCGCAAACTGCCCTTCAGCCTCCAGGAGGTGTAGCACGCAGCAAGGGCAGCCATGGCCCGATGAAATACTGGCGAGGCGGCTGTTCCCAACCGGGGCAGCCGCTTTGTTTTACCGGGATTCCTGTTGCTGGCGATTTGCCCGCTCCTGCAGCAATTGCTGCCGGCGGGGCTCCGGAACCCTTTCGTAGTCAAAAGGGCAGTGCAGGCAGCCATTGCCACAGCAGGTGCCGCGGTCGAGGTGGTATTTTTCGGTGAGCACTATGTAACCCTGCTCGTTGTAGTAGAAATCTTCGCCCTCTGATAATGTCACTTTCATGTAAGCTGCCTGCCGTTGATTATGATCCAAATTCCCGCTGCCGGATGGTTTCTTTAAACAATGCATCAGCTTCGCTACTCAACACTTCGGGCAAACTGAAACACAGGTAGAAGATCTTTCCGCTTTGGGCGATGTCCAGGCTTTCGTAATGGGTGCGGATGTTCTGCAACTCCGGTTCCGCAGCCTGGGCATACACATTGTCATAGTTTTTAACCAACCGGCATCCATAATGTTCAATCACCGTAAGGGTGAAATGGTAGAGGAGGGGTGAATCGGTTTTGAGGTGGATGAGTCCACCGGGCTGCAGGAACTGCTGGTATTTGCGCAGGAAGTTGGGGTGCGTGAGCCTTTTCTTGTGCCGGCTGTAGCGAACCTGCGGGTCGGGGAAAGTAATCCATATCTCGCTCACTTCGCCCGGGGCAAAGTATTGTTCAATACGGTCGATCTGGGTGCGCATGAACCCTACGTTGTTCAATCCTTCCTGCAGGGCGGTTTTGGCACCTACGTAAATACGGTTGCCTTTTACATCCACCCCCAGGAAATTGCGCTCGGGATGCATGCGTCCAAGCCCCACCGCATATTCCCCTTTGCCGCAGGCCAGCTCCAGGGTGAGGGGCTGTGGCCGTTCAAAAAAGCCGGCCCATTGGCCTGCCATGCCTTCCGGGTATTCCTTTACATTGCCAAATTCTTTGATGGCAGCAAAACGTATCAGCTTTTTCTGGCCCATAGGGCGGCAAAGGTAAGGACGCAAGGTTTGATGTTTAATGTTTGAGGTTTGATGTTTGATGTTTGAAGTTTGAGGTTCGAGGTTTGGGGTTTGAGTGTTTTTTGTTTTTGGTTTTTTGTTTTTGGTTAGGAGTCTGTCAATGCCTAAAGCCAGCTGGACAATGATACAAG
>JALOMZ010000328.1 GCA_025455205.1 Chitinophagaceae bacterium
CTGGTAGTTGGCGATCTTGCCGTCCTGTATGCGGATCCAGTGGGCCAGGGCACCCCGCGGGGCTTCGCTGAATCCCACGCCTTTGGCTTCCTTGGGCCAGGTGGATGGGTCAAATTTGTCGCTATTGGCCATGCGGGTATCGCCATTTTTGATGTTGCCGATGAGTTGGTCGTAGAACTGCAGAGCCCATTCAGCCACCAGCACACTCTCCAGTCCGCGGGCAGCTGTGCGGCCCAGGGTGGAGAAGAGGGCGGTTACCGGCACCTGCAGGTCGGTCAATGCCTTATCCACCACCTGCTTGTAGCCATCCTTGCCTTTGGCATAGCCAATGAGTACGCGGGCCAGCGGACCCACTTCCACCGGATGCCCTTTCCAGCGCGGGGTTTTCAGGTAGCTGTAGGGCTGCGTGGTATCGAGGTGTTCAAACGGCGGCTTCGGACCGGTATAGTTGATCCGGCTTTCGCCCTCCCAGGGATGCAGGCCCTTGTCGCGGCCGCCTTCATAATCATACCACGAATGGTTGATGAATTCCTGCACTTCATCGGGCTTGCGCAGGTCGGGTTCGAAGATATTACTGAGGTCCTTGTTGAGGATCACGCCGGGCGGGAACAGGAAGGTAGAAGGATCCTTGCTGCCGCTGGCGCTGAGGTCGCCATAGGCCATGAAGCTGCCGAGGCCGCCGCCAATGGCGCCCCAGTCCTTATAGAAAGAGGCAATAGCCATCAGGTCGGGGATATACACCTGCTCAATGAACTCCTTGCCCTGCTTCAGCAGCTGGTGCACATAGGCCAGCCTTTCTGCGTTGATGCCGCTCACATCGTCTATGCCAATGGCGCAGGCCATGCCACCCACCAGGTAGTTGGGGTGCGGGTTTTTACCACCGAAGATGGTATGCACTTTCACAATCTCCTTCTGCCAGTCGAGCGCCTCCAGGTAGTGGGCCAAACCAATCAGGTTCACTTCTGCCGGCAGCTTATAGGCCGGGTGGCCCCAGTAGCCGTTGGAGAAGATGCCCAGCTGCCCGCTGTCCACAAACTTTTTGATGCGCTTCTGCAGGTCTGAAAAATACCCTACCGACGACTTTGGCCAGGGCGAAATGCTCTGTGCCAGGTCGGAGGTCTTCTTGGGGTCGGCCTTGAGGGCATTCACCACATCCACCCAGTCCATGGCGTGCAGGTGGTAGAAATGCACCACGTGGTCGTGCATATACTGGGCGCAGAACATAAGGCTGCGCACCAGCTCGGCATTGGGTGGGATGTTAATGCCCAGGGCATCTTCCACGCTGCGCACAGAGGTGAGCGAGTGTACGGAGGTGCACACACCGCATACCCGGCCCACAAAGGCCCAGGCATCGCGCGGGTCGCGCCCCTTGAGTATTTCTTCCAGCAGGCGCACCATGGTACCGCTGCTGTAGGCGTCCTTGATCTTGCCGCCTTCTATTTCGGCTTCCACCCGCAGGTGGCCTTCAATACGGGTTACCGGATCAACCACTATACGTTGACTCATATGGCATAAGTTGAATGGCTAGTAATAAGGTTATTCGAGGTCTTTTTCGCTCTGCTTGCCTTCTTTTTCCAGGTTGCTCACCAGTTTGTGCTTGCGCAGGTTGGTGGCAATAGCATGTGCGGCCAGGGCGGTAGCGGTTACACCCAGGGCCACTTTACCTACGGTATCGGCATCATGCTCAATGCCGAAACCTGGAAAAGCCGAGGCTCGCTCGTAAATACGGCCATTGTCCCAATAGTTCTCTTCTGAGCACCCAAAGCAGCCGTGGCCGCTCTGAATGGGGAAACTCACCCCGTTGTTCCAGCGCATCACCCCGCAGGCATTATAGGTGCTGGGACCTTTGCAGCCCACTTTATACAGGCAGTATCCCTTGCGGGCGTTTTCATCGTCGAACGACTCCACATAGAGGCCGGCGTCGTAGAAGGGACGGCGGTAGCAGGTATCGTGCACGCGCTTGCTGTAGAAGGCTTTCGGACGGCCAATATTGTCGAGTTCGGGAATGCGGTCGAAAGTGACCACATGTACAATCACCCCGGCCATCACTTCGCCAATGGGCGGGCATCCCGGCACCTTAATCACCGGCTTGCCTTTCACCAGTTTGTGGATGGGTGTAGCCATAGTGGGATTGGGCTTGGCCGCCTGCACACAGCCATTGCTGGCGCAGCTGCCCCAGGCAATGATGGCCTTGGCGCCTGCCGTCGCCTCTTCAAGGATCTGCATAGAGGTCTTGCCGCCGATCATACAGTAAACTCCATCGGCTGCCGTGGGCACACTGCCCTCCACACAAAGAATGTATTCGCCCTTATGCTGCTCCATGGTATGGCGCATGGCTTCCTCTGCCTGGAAGCCGGAGGCCGCCATCAGGGTTTCAGAATAATCCAATGAGATCTGGTCCAGCAGCAGGTCGGCCACCATGGGGTGCGAAGACCGGATGAAACTCTCACTGCAGCAGGTGCATTCCTGGAAATGCAGCCAGATCACCGGCAGGCGGCGTTTGGTTTCCAGGGCTTTCACCACCTGGGCCGCCCCGGTGGATTCCAGGCCCATGAAGGCCGCCATCATGGTGCAGAATTTTACAAAATCCCGGCGGGAATAGCCTTTGCGGAGCACCTCCTCATAATAGGTAGGCATCTCCTGGTTGGGTAGGGATGGCATAAGCAATGGTTGTAACAGGAAAAAATATCGGTTTATAAGGTTAGTCCAATAAACCGCGGATGCTGATGATAACAATCAAGACAAAAGATGACAATTGTCAAGGAAGGCGGAACCAGCCTCGAGTAATTTAGAACGCATTTTGCCGGCCTCCTGCCTGAACGGAGCAGGGCTGCTCGTACACCTGAACGAAAAAACTTTGACCATGAAAAGAACCATTGCTCTGGCAACCACTGCCTTGCTGGCCCTGCCGGCCAGCCTGCTGGCACACGAAGGACACGGACACACCGAAGGCAGCAGCCCATTGCATTATGTGGCCGAGCCCTACCATGCCGCCATCTTTTTGCTGGCTGTGGCCTTGATTGTTGGCATCGGCTGGCGGCTCAGCAAGCGCTGGCGCAAGCAGTGACCCGCACCAGCAGCCCTGCCACCACAGCAGATGCCCCCTGCAAAAGCCACCACAGAAGCCCGCGTGGCCCAGGCAACGATGCATCAGCAATACGGCACCCCTTGTGGTGCCATCCCGTCTATAAGCCCAAGGCTTGCTGACAACCGTATTGCCCTGCCTGCCGGCTAAACGCCCCGCGTTCTTCTGCCTTTAACATCCTCTAAAAGCCCTGTTTATGTGCACCACCTGCGGTTGCGATGCCGGCACTTCGGTATCCATCCAGAAAGTCACCAATGCAACCGGATCCC
>JALOMZ010000329.1 GCA_025455205.1 Chitinophagaceae bacterium
GGCCGCCGCTGCCTCCTTCTGCACCCGCAGAATGCCTACGGCATTTTCCTGCAACACGATGGTCTCATCTATGATGTTGAGCATCTGGTCATCGGCTTCCAGGGCGTAATAGGTGGTGGCAATTTCTGCTACCAACTGGGTGGTGAGGAGGTGACGTCCCTCCGTGGTAGCCAGCAGGCGGGCCAGATTGGCTTCGCGGCGGTTGCGGAGTTTGCCCCACAGGTCAACTTCCCAGGCCGACTGCAGGCCCAGGTAATAGTCGGGCAGGTTTACCGGCACAATCTTCCCCGGCTGTATAAAGGTGGAAGCGTTACCCGCGCCATCCATGGTGTAGAGGCCATAGCGGCGGATGGCCGGCGTGATATTGGCATTGAGATTGGGCTTCAGGGCCGCGCGGCTGCGCAACACCTCCGCCTCGGCTGCCTTGATGCGCTGCAAGGCCATGCGCAGGTCCTGGTTGTTCAACAGGGCACTGTCTATGAGACGGTTCAGCATGGGATCGCTGAAAAAAGTGCGCCAGTTGATGCCGGCGGCAGAAACGGTATCGCGGCTGCCCGCAAAGGTTTCCGGCAAGGGTGCCATAGTGGGCTGGGTGGTTTGCCCCGCAGGCACACAGGAGGCGAGGAATAACGTACCCGCAGTTATGCCCAGGAGAATATTTCTTATATACATGACGGCATCAGATTTCTTCGGTGAATGGTTTTTCTTCTTTCGTGCCCTTCTTCTGGAATTTCTCCGCCAGCGTGGCGAAAATGACATAGAGACCAGGTATGACGATGACCCCGAAAATGGTGCCAAACAGCATGCCGCCGGCCGCTGCCGTACCAATGGTGCGGTTACCGATGGCGCCGGCGCCGGTGGCCAGCATCAGGGGTATCAGGCCGGCTATGAAAGCGAAGGAGGTCATCAGGATGGGTCGCAAACGCGCAGCGGCCCCTTCAACGGCAGCCTGCAGCGGCGTGCAGCCCTCCCGGTGGCGCAGAGAAGCAAACTCCACAATCAGGATGGCATTCTTGCCCAGCAGACCAATCAGCATGATCATGGCCACCTGCGCATAGATGTTGTTCTCCAGTCCCAGCGCCCAAAGCAGGAAGAAGGCGCCGAAAATGCCGGTGGGCAGTGAGAGGATAACCGGCATGGGCAGCAGGAAGCTCTCATATTGCGCAGACAACAGGAGGTATACAAACACCAGGCAGATCAGGAAAATGAATATGGCCTCATTGCCGGCATTGGCCTGGTCGCGGGAGGAGCCCGCCCAGTCGTAGCTGAAGCCGGGCGGCAGTTTGGCAGCGGCGGCCGCCTTGATGGCATCGAGGGCCTGGCCACTGCTGAAGCCGGGCGCCGGCTCACCGTTGATCATAGCCGAGGGATACATGTTGTAGCGGGTTACTTGCTCCGGCCCATACACTTTGGTAATGGTGAGGAAGGCAGATACCGGCACCATTTCACCGTCCTTGTTTTTTACGTAGAGGTTCATGATGTCTTCCGGCTTGGCCCGGTATTCCGGCGAAGCCTGCACCATCACTTTGTACATCTGCCCGAAGCGGATGAAGTTGGTGGCATATTCGCTGCCCAGGAAAACCTGCAGCGTGCTGAGTACATCGGCCAATATCACGCCCTTCTGGGCCGCTTTCACATTATCCACGCTCACCATGAACTGGGGGAAGCTGGCATCGAAAGTGGTGAAGGCATTGGCCACTTCCGGCAGTGCATTGAGTTCCTTCACAAACGCGGCCGCTACCTGTTCCAGTTGCTTCAGATCGCCCTTGCCGCTTTTGTCGAGCAAGCGCAATTCAAAACCGCTGGAGTTGCCATAACCCGGCACCGGCGGCGGGGAGAAAAACTCAATCCTGGCATCCTTGATGTATGCCGTTTTCTGACGCAACAGCTCCATCACCTCGCGGTCTGTTTCCTTGCGCTCCGACCATTTCTTCAGGCTGATAAGGTTCATGCCATAGGTGGCACCTGTACCTTCCGACAATACGCTGTAACCAGCCAGGGTTGATACGGCATCCACCGCATCCAGTTTCTGCGCCTCGCGCTGAATGGCATCCACCACCTGCTCGGTGCGCTCCAGTGTGGCGCCGGAGGGTGTGGTTACGTTGGCGTAGATGGTGGCCTGGTCTTCGTTGGGAATGAAGCCGGTGGGCAACACGGAACCGAACAGGCCCGTTGACACGGTGAATATCAGCAGCATGCCCCAGGTAACCACCCTGCGGTTGGCAATCATATCCACCAGCCGCTTGTATTTCACCGACAGCCCGTCGTACCAGCGGTTGAAGCCGCCGAAAAAGCGTTGCATGAGGGTAGGCTTGTGACCGGGCGCATGCGTATGCCGCTTGAGCATGGTGGCACACAGCGCCGGCGTAAGGGTAAGCGCCACCACGCCCGACAACACAATACTGATGGCCATGGTGAGGGAGAACTGGCGGTAAAATACCCCGGTGGGACCCGACATAAAGGCTACCGGCACAAATACCGCAGCCATTACCAGGGTGATGGCAATGATGGCGCCGCTGATTTCGCGCATGGCTTTTTCCGTAGCCTTGCGGGGGCCAATCTTGGAATGCTCCATGTGGGCATGAACGGCTTCAATCACTACAATAGCGTTGTCCACCACAATACCAATGGCCAGTACCAGGGCAAACAGGGTGATCAGGTTAATGGAGAAACCCAGCAACTGCATGAAGAAGAAGGTACCTACCAGCGAAACGGGTACCGCAATGGCCGGGATGATGGTGGAGCGGAAATCCTGGAGGAAGATGAATACCACCAGGGCCACCAGCAGGAAGGCCTCTATCAGGGTCTTGATCACCTCGTCGATGGATGCATCGAGGAAGGCAGAAACGTCGTAGCTGATGGTATACTCCAATCCGGCCGGGAAGGTCTGGCTGAGCTCCGCCATCCTTTTCTTGATATTGGCTATCACCTCACTGGCATTACTGCCCGGGCGCTGCTTCAGCATGATGGCCGCCGAAGGTTTGCCATTTTCCTTGGAGATCACATCATATTCCAGCGATCCGAATTCCACATCCGCCACATCCTTCAGGCGGATCACCTCTCCCGTCACACTGCTTTTGAGCACCACATTTTCATACTGGGCTTCCGTATTGTACTTGCCCGTGTATTTCATGACATACTGCAGTGCCTGCGGACGCTTGCCCGAGCTCTCCCCTATCTTTCCGGGCGCCGCTTCCACGTTCTGGCCTTTCAGGCTATTCACAATATCGTCGGTGGAAATTTCGTAAGCCGTCATCTTGTCGGGCTTCAGCCATACACGCATGGCGTATTCGCGCATGCCCATGATATCGGCAAAACCCACCCCGTCGATACGCTTCAGTTCAGGCAGCAGA
>JALOMZ010000330.1 GCA_025455205.1 Chitinophagaceae bacterium
AGTATCGCATGTGTGTGCCAAACGGCCGGCCAGTTATCGGCCATCCGCATGGCCTTCGACAGCGCCAGGGGAGCAGGTTTCAGCGGCGTAATGCTGGTGGCCAGCAAGAACAAAGTGATTTTCGAGGGGGTGCATGGGTTCCGGCATTTCGAAACGGCCGAAGCCCTGCAGGCTACCGATATTTTTGAACTGGCATCAGTATCCAAACAGTTTACGGCCATGGTGATCATGATGCTGCAGGAGGCGGGTAAGCTTTCCTACGATGATCCCCTGGATAAATTCGTATCAGTGCCTTACAAGGGCATCACCATCCGGCACCTGCTCACCCATACCAGCGGACTGCCCGATTACCAGGCAGTGATGGATAAATACTGGGACAAGAGCCGGGTAGCGGGCAATGAGGATGTGATTGCCTACCTGAACAAGTATGCCCCACCGGCAAAGTTTCAGCCAGGTGAAAAATACGATTACAGCAATACAGGATACCTCTTGCTGGCCAGTATTGCCGAAAAGGCCTCTGGCAGGGATTTTATTGAATTTAGCCGGGAGCAGATTTTCCGGAAGCTTCGCATGAAGGACACCGATATCCGAACCTTGGAACAGAAGGCGGCTACACCGCGGTTCGCAGCCGGGCACCAGAAAGACAGCCTCGGCAAATATGTCAATGCCAACCGCTTTCACAGTTCGGATTACACCGTATGGCTGGGTAACCGTAAAGGGCCCGGCCGCATCAGCAGCACGGCGCAGGACCTCCTCAAATGGGATAAGGCCCTGTATGGCCGTAAACTCGTGGGGGCTGCCACGCTGAACCAGGCCTTTTCACCAGCCCGCCTCAACAATGGTTCCATGAGCGACTATGGTTTTGGCTGGGATATCGAACAGCATCCCGTGCTGGGCCGGATCGTGAAGCATAACGGCGATAATCCAGGCTACAGCACACAGATCATCCGATGCATAGATAAACACTACACCGTGATCATCCTGTGCAATAATGCGCATCCTTCCTTCAGACACCTTATTGCCCAAACCATGCGGGGACTGCAGGGATTGTGATGCGGCGCGTAAACAACCGGTTGCGTTATTGTCTCTCCGGGGTTTTCCTTACAGCGGCCTGATCCAGATATTGCGGAAACTCACCAGGTCGCCATGATCCTGCAGCACAATGGGTTCCAGGTCGCCATGCTTTTCATAACTGGCAATACCAATATATTGCGAGGATCCCCAAAGTTCTACATTGTTCTGCACCAGCACGCCATTGTGGATTACAGTTATGCGGGCAGGTGTTTTCACCCGGCCATCCGGGTATAAGCGGGGAGCGGTGAAGAGAATATCATAGGCCTGCCATTCGCCGGGCGGGCGGCTGGCATTGGCCAGGGGCACATGTTGCTTGTAGATGCTGGCGGCCTGCCCGTTGCTGTAGGTGGTGTTATTATAGCTGTCCAGCACCTGCACTTCGTAGCGCCCCATCAGGAATATCCCGCTGTTGCCCCGGCCCTGTCCTTCGCCTTTCACCACCGCAGGTGTGCGCCATTCGATATGCAACTGGCAATCGCCAAAACCCTCGCGCGTGCGGATATTGCCGCTGCCGGGTTTTACCGTCATAACGCCATCGGCCAGGGTCCACAGGGCATCCCTGCCATCGCCACTCTGCCACATGGCCAGGCTGCGGCCGTCAAACAGCACTTTTGCATCGGCAGGCGGATCTGCATTTGTTTTTCCGGGCGCTACCACCGGTACCTTGGGTTGCCAAACTTCTGTCAGTTTGGGGTCGCCCTGCTGTGCGCTGGCTTCTATAGTGAATATCAGGACGGCGAGGGAAAGCAATCTGTACTTCATCCACATTCTTTTGGCACCAAGATAGGCGGAAAATGGGTTCTGCGCACCTGTTCCTGAACCCTCTGAGGGGGCCCGCTATGCCGGCAGCTGCCGGATTTACTGTTTAGATGTGTATGAACTACACAGGATATTGATTGCTAAACTTCGAAAGGTATTCCGGAAACTCCCAAAAAATCTTCAGAAAAGGGTGGTTTTCAGTGAACCTTGTTGCAGCCGGCGTGTTACACAAGGTTGGGCCAATGGCAGGTATCACCCGCCATTGTTCCTACGGCCTGATCCTGAAAGGCATCGCCGCCGGAATTGCGGTGTACCCGCGATGGATTTTCGAAATCAGGTCGTCTGTTAGGAAAGTCAACGATTGCTGTATTTTTTGGGTTAAGGACAATTTTGAGTACCACTGGTAAAACGATTGCCAGTCTGCCTTGCAGGCAGATAGATGTATAAACATGTAAGAGATGCCGAGGTCCGACAAAAGCACTGTATGTGCGCCATGCCATATGAAAGAGCAACGCCGCATGCCCGGTACGGGTATCTGGAGCGGCATATTGCTGGCTATTCTCCCCAAGTGCCCTTTATGTTTTGTGGCCTTTTCCGGTACGGCCGTGTTATGCACTGATGGCTCTGTGGCCCAGGCCCGGCATACCATTGCCTCCACGCCCACTATTGTGGCCACTTCGGTTATCAGCCTGGTGGTGCTGGTAAGCGTATTGCTCAACTACCAGGCTTCCAAAACGCCCAGGGCCATGCTGGTGCTGGTACCGGGCATCATGGCCGTGGTATACAGTGCCACCTGGGGTGGTGGCGAATGGCTTTATTACAGTGGCGTGCTGGCCATGTTCCTGGGCATATGGATGAATGGCAGTTTCCGGTACTTCACCACGCGGTGGCGGCAGGCCATGCGCGGTGGGCTGGCAGCCAATTACGGCCAGGATACGCTGGTGCGCTGATTACAATATGGTGATGCAGTAGCTACGCAGGTTAAGCGGAGTTGATGGTGAAAGTGAAAAGTGGGCGGTGATCGCCAGATCCACAAGCATTCAGTTCATTCAATTATAAAAACACATCAACTATGATTGCTCAGTCTTTCCAGTACGAATCGCCAGGTACACTGGCTGAGGCTATTTCGCTGCTCAACAAGTACGGCGAAGATGCCAAGATCCTGTCGGGCGGTCACAGCCTCATCCCCATGATGAAGCTGCGGTTTGCCACGCCGGCCTACCTCATTGATATCAATGGGATCCCCGGCCTGTCTGACATTAAGGAGGAAAACGGTGTAATGCGCATTGGTGCACTGGTGCGCGAAAGCGAGTTGGAACATTCCAGCCTGCTGAACCAGCATTTCCCCATTTTCAAGGACGTGACGAAGCTGATTGCCGACCCGCAGGTGCGTAACATGGGCACCATTGGCGGCAACCTGGCACACGGCGATGCGGCCAACGACCATCCGGCCGTGATGCTGGCCCTGCGTGCCTCCGTGGTGATCACCGGCGCCGA
>JALOMZ010000331.1 GCA_025455205.1 Chitinophagaceae bacterium
CAGCAGCGGCGACCATATCATCAGCAGCCCGGCGGTATTTGGCAGCACGCATACCATCCTCACCAAATACCTGGTGCGCTGGGGCATCAGCTACAGCTATGCTGATTTTGCCGATCAGGCTGCCGTGGAGGCCGCCATTACGCCGGCTACCAAAATGATCTACCTCGAAACGCCCACCAACCCGGGACTCGATGTATACGACCTCGAATGGCTGGGCCAGCTTTGCCGCCAGCGCGGAATTATGTTGGTGGTGGATAATTGCTTTGCCACCCCGCTGCTGCAGCGCCCCATTGACTTTGGGGCCGACCTGGTGATCCACTCTGCCACCAAATGGATGGATGGCCAGGGCCGCGTACTGGGCGGCATTGTGGCCGGCCGGAAAGACCTGGTGCGTGAGATCTACCTCTTTTGCCGCCAAACAGGCCCCAGCATGTCGCCCTTCAATGCCTGGGTGCTGAGCAAGAGCCTCGAAACGCTTGACGTGCGCATGCAGCGGCACTGCGATAATGCAGAAGCACTGGCAAAAGCCCTGGAAGGACATGCCGCCATCAATTGGGTGAAATATCCCACCCTGCCCAGCCATCCGGCCTATGCAATTGCCAAAAAACAAATGACAAGGGGCGGCGGTATCGTGGCCTTTGAACTCAAAGGTGGCCTGGAGGCCGGCATCCGGTTCATGAATAACCTGCAGATGCTCACCCTTACCAGCAACCTGGGCGATACCCGCAGCATTGCCAGCCACCCGGCCAGCACCACCCACAGCAAACTCACTGAGGAAGAGCGACTGGCCGTTGGCATTTCCCGGGGACTGATTCGCGTGAGCGTGGGCCTGGAACATATTGATGACATCCAGGCCGACATCCTGCAAGCCCTGGAGAAAGCGGGTTAAACGGGTATCACCTGACTTTTTTACCAAATTCGTTACAAAACAGCGTTTAATTTTGCCTGGTTGAAAAAGCTGGTCTCCATATTGCTTCTGGCCCTGTATGGCTTCAGCGTATCTGGTGCCTCCGTGCAGCTGCATTACTGCTGCGGCAAGGTGGCAGGTATTGCCGTAGGCTTTGAACAGGAGCGCCATTGCGAGCACGCCGGCGACTACGATATGCCAGGCTGCTGCTACGACCAGGAGTTGCACATGGATGTGGATGAAGACCAGGGAGCAGCTTCCCCGGGAGGCCTGCCGGCTCCCATGCTGCAACTGGCCGAAATGCCGGTACTAAGCTGGGAATACACTGTACCCGCCACCAGCAGCATCCAAAGCCAGACCGAGGCAAGGGGATCTCCACCGCCCTTATCTCCCATCCCCCTCTACCTGCGCAACCAGGTATTCCGGAATTAATGTGATTGATTTTCCCGATTGCCCTTCTGACCACTGGTCCGGAGGGTGCCGGTATTTTATTTCATTACATCAATTCCAATACCATGCGATTACCCATCATAATCTCCTTTTCCTTATTCCTACTCCTGGCTGCTCCGCAGGGTCAGGCGCAAAGCACTACTGATACAACCCTTTCCTTTACCGTGCAGGGCCTCTGCAGCATGTGCAAAGACCGCATTGAAACAGCTGCCAAAGGCCGCGGCGTAAGCCAGGCCACCTGGGATGAAAACACCCGCCTGCTGCAGGTGCGCTTCAACCCCAAAAACACCAGCCTCGAGAAGATCCAGAACCGCATCGTTGCCGCCGGCCACGACCTCGAGAACAAGAAAGCCAATGACGCCGTATACGCGGCATTGCCTGCCTGCTGCCATTACCGCAGCGACAATCCCATGAGCATGACGGCCAGCGGCCCAGTGGTGCAGGGCGTAGTGCTGGAAGAAGACAGCAAGGGCCAGTTCAAAGCCCTGCAGGGCGCCTCAATTGTATGGGCCGAAACAGGCAAGGGCACCACCACCAACGCTGAAGGCGTTTTCGCCATAGGCCAGTCGGCGGGAGAAGAGCGCCTGGTGATCAGCTATACGGGTTTCAGTGCCGATACAATCACGGTGAATAAAAATGAAGCCGTGATGGTGGTGCTGGCCAAAAGCGGCACCCTGCAGGAAGTGAAGGTTACCGCCCGCCAGCGCTCTATGTACATCAGCACCACCAATGCCCTGCGCACCCAGGTGATGACGGAAAAGGAGCTGTTCAAGGCGGCCTGTTGTAACCTGAGTGAGAGCTTTGAAACCAACCCCTCCGTTGACGTTTCCTTCAGCGACGCCGTTACCGGCAGCAAGCAGATACAGCTGCTTGGACTCAGCGGCAACTATACCCAGCTCACGGCCGAAAACCTGCCCGGACCGCGCGGCCTGGCTACCCCCATGGGCCTCAACTATATTCCCGGCACCTGGGTGGAAAGCATTCAGCTTACCAAGGGCACCGGCAGCGTGGCCAATGGATTTGAAAGCATTGCCGGTCAGATCAACGTGGAGATGAAGAAGCCCGAAAATGCTGAGCGCCTCTACGCCAACCTGTACGTGAACAGCATGGGCAAGACCGACCTGAACCTGAACCTCACCCAAAAGGTGGGCAAGCAGTGGAGCACAGCATTACTGCTGCACAATGCCTTCCTCTACAACAACATGGACTTCAACGAAGATGGCTACCGCGACCTGCCCACCGGCAACCTGTTCACCGCCATGAACCGCTGGAAATACGAAGGCCTGAAAGGCTGGATGACCCAGTTTGGATTCAAGGTGCTCACCGACCGAAAGACCGGGGGCGAAATGGATTTTAACCCCAACCAGCATAAATTGACGACAGATAAATACGGACTGGGCTTCAACACCGACCGCTATGAGGGCTTTGCCAAGATCGGCTACGTGTTTCCGGAAAAGCGCTACCAGAGCATCGGCCTGCAGCTGTCGGCCTTCGACCACCGCCAGGACTCCTATTTCGGACTCACCACCTACGATTCCCGGCAGCAGAATTTCTACAGCAACCTGATCTATCAGAGCATCATCAATAACACCAATCATAAATTCCGTACGGGCCTCAGCGTTGTGAGCGACAAGTACCGGGAAACCCTCAACGGACAGGCCTTCAACCGCAATGAGGTGGTGCCGGGCGCCTTCTTTGAATACACCTATGATTATCTTTCCAAGGTGAGCATAGTAGCCGGCATCCGTGCCGACCACAACAGCCTCTATGGCTGGTTTGCCACGCCCCGCCTGCATGTGCGGTATACGCCGTTTCCCAATACCACCATCCGGCTGAGCGCCGGACGCGGACAGCGCACCGCCAATATCATTGCTGAGAACACCGGCATATTGGTGAGTGCCCGCCAGTTTGAGATCCTGGGCGGCGAAGCCGGCAAGGCCTACGGCCTGGATCCGGAAGTAGCCTGGAACA
>JALOMZ010000332.1 GCA_025455205.1 Chitinophagaceae bacterium
AGTTCAGACAAAGTATAAGACTTATACGGAATAGAGGCCTGAAGAATCGGCCCACCGAAGGAAGTTTGAAAATCTATAGCAAACTTGTAGGAACTAGTCTCAAAGTTGTATAAAATTAGGGATTGCGACCTAAGAGCCATTATTTTACCCCTATCTGCTGATACTGAAATGTCGTCGCATCTGTCTCTGATCGAATCATATTCATCAGTGTACGTTGAGTTTCAGCCGTTTCGAAATAATGACCCATGACTTGAAGTGTTACTGTCTTGCCCTTCTGGGCTTCAAGATTCGGACGACTCATATCTGAACCAATCGTACCGCCAGCAGCTGGACCAGGAGCCATGCCACCGCCTGATCCGCCACCACTACTTGAGCTCCCACCCATCGCCCCTGCTAAAGCCAGCAGAGCCGCCCCTGCGGCCAAGGCTACTGGGTTTACAGGCCATAGACCCGTTTCAATTAGTAACCTTCCGTAGGCATCGGCCATGGTCCCAACCATGCCCTTCACTACATCTTCCATAGCTTTCGCGCCGGTCTTCGCTCCAGAGCCTATGTCACGAAAAGCCCCAGCGATGTTATTTGCTGCGACCTGACGGAATTGCACCGCAAGTTTTCCCCAGTTTGTTAGATCCTTTTGAATCTCCACATTGCGCTGCGCTAGTCCTGCGCTGATCTGGTCTCCTGTCGTCTGAGCCAATCTCACTCGATTGTCGGCGACCTCTTTGTCCAGATCCTTCTCCTTCTCAGACAAAGCCTTGAGCTCTATGAGTTCTACCAACATCAAATCCAATCCTGTGATCGTGAGATCGAGGCCTACTTAGAGCAAATGGACTCCAAAGTAGATCCTGACTCCACCCCGCCTCCTGCCTCCAAGCGGGGGAATAAAAAACCCAGGGGCAATGAGCCTGATTTTGACCTGCGTACCCATCTGTACCGTATCAGCGGCGTGGATTTCACTCAGATCGACGGCCTTCATGTCCTGACTGTCCAAACTATCCTTTCCGAGGTAGGCCTTGATCCGGATAAATTCCCAAGCGCCAAGAACTTTGCCTCCTGGTTAGGCCTTTGCCCCAATAATCGCATCACCGGTGGCCAGGTTAAGAGCAGCAAGACTCGAAAGGTTGTCAATCGAGCTGCCGAGGCCTTCCGACTCGGGGCACAAGCCGTTGCCAACAGTACAACCGCCCTTGGTGCCTATTATCGACGCATGCGGGCTCGCCTCGATCCACCAAAAGCCATCACTGCTACAGCTCATAAACTGGCCCGCATTTTCTATCATCACAACACGTTTTTTGTAATTCATTCTTGTCTGTATTTTCTGCACTGCTGATCAGCCGTGTAACGGAAGGTGGCCGGATGCTGTACTGTTTACTTATAGGCTTACCAGCTCATGAAAACCCCTGCGGCATAAATGAGTTTACACCTTTTTTGTTTTATGCTCTGAAGCCCGACAAAAGGCTGCCGGTCTCTGACAGCGTTCGCACAGCTGCCTCAGAAATACAGTCCGTAAAAAGTGAACTTTCCATTCGAGTACTGCAGCGTAGGCGCAGGCAGCTTGAAGGCATTGAGGCAGAAGAACACCGAACGCAGGAATTTGCTTTTAGTGGGGATGCGTGTGAAATCGATGTCGGGCGCCAGGTACCATTGGCGCACCCGGGGCACCTGCGTGTAATCATAGCTGATGCCGGTGCTCTCGTCGGTCCAGGTATTGCTGAAGCCGCCATACATGCCGTCGGCGCCATAGCCTACGGCAATGTTGAGCCAGGGCGGCAGTTTGGACTGCCGGAAGAAGGATTTGAGGTTGGCGCTGAGCCAGTAGGTCTGCCCGTTATAATCCTTGAGCATCTTTTCGGCGGTGCTGGTGCCAAACAGCTTGAAGCTGATGCGTTGTTCCTTCCAGCCCAGCTGCTGCGCCACCATGAGGCTGCTGCCCAGGGTGTTGGCGGCCATATCGCCCCAGCTCCAGCCCCATTCGGCACTGTGGGCATCCAGGAATTCAATAACGGTGAGGAAGGCAAAGCCGCTGAGGCCGCCCAGCCATACCTGCTGCTTTTCATTCAGGCCCGCCCACTTCCAGCTGGCCATGCTGCCGCGGCTGAGCTGGTAGGCCGTCCAGGCATGGCCCACCTTGTCTACCTGCAGCCATTCCTTGCTGTCGTCAAAGGTCTGGAAGCTGGTTTTGGGATAACCCTTGTACCAGGCTTCGTTGAGCAGGATCAGGGAGCCGGCGTAGAGTCCCGCATGCACGCCAGCTACGGTCCATACCCGGTGCGGGTTTGCGGCACGCGCCAGCGTGTTTTTGCCGGCAGCACTGTCCGCGGTTTCCGGAATTACCGTAATGCTGTCGAGGCCAGCCAGCCGCACCACCTCCATTTTTTGGGGTGGCAGCTGCTGCGCACTCACCCACTGGTAAACCAGCAGGAGCAGCAGGAAGGCTGAGTGGCGGTATGCGGTGGAAGTGAGTGACACAACGATGCCGGGTTATGCACCATGCCGGTTCTACAAAAAACAGCCATGGCCCCGCAAACTTAGGGCCCCCGGCGACAATGACCTATGCCTGTTTTACCGGCGGATGGATTTTCCGAATATCTTAGCCCGGCGCAACGGAATAGGGGCACCTGTTGTGTGCGGGCTGCAGGCCTGTGCGGCGACTTGCTGACAAGGGTGCCCCCGAACATCGAACATCAAACCTCAAACTACTCAATACATGGACGCTGCAATCAAAGCAAAAGTGGACAAATGGTTGTCCGGCAATTTTGACGAGGATACCAAGGCCTATATCCAGGATGCCCTGGCCAACAACCCCGATGACCTGGTGGAAGGATTCTATAAGAACCTCGAATTTGGTACCGGCGGCCTGCGTGGCATCATGGGCATAGGGACCAACCGCATGAACAAATACACCGTGGGCATGGCTACCCAGGGTTATGCCAACTACCTGAAGCGGGTTTTTGGCGAAGGACAGAAAGTGGCCGTGGCGCACGACAGCCGCAACAACAGCCGCTTTTTTGCCGAAACCACGGCCAGTGTGCTGGCGGCTAACGGTTTTAAGGTATACCTGTTCGAAAGCCTGCGTCCCACGCCTGAGCTGAGCTTTGCCATCCGCCACCTGGGCTGCAAGGGTGGCGTGGTGTGCACCGCCAGCCACAACCCCAAGGAATACAACGGTTACAAAGCCTATTGGGAAGACGGCGCCCAGCTGGTGCCGCCGCACGATAAGAACGTGATTGCCGAAGTAGACAAGATCCACAGCGTGGATGATGTAAAGTGGACCGGCGGGGAAGCCAATATCTCCATCGTGGGAGAAGAGGTGGATGCCGCCTACACCGAGATGGTGAAAAGCCTGAGCGTGTATCCTGATGTGTGCGAGCGGCAGCACGACCTGAAGATCGTGTACACCAGCATCCACGGCAGTGGCATCCAACTGGTGCCCAGGGTGCTGCAGCGTTTTGGGTTTACCAACCTGACCATTGTGGAAGAGCAGGCCACGCCCGATGGTAATTTCCCCACCGTGCACAGTCCCAACCCCGAGGAAAAGGATGCCATGAACCTGGGCCTGGAAAAGGCAAAGGCCATTGATGCCGACATCCTGCTGGGTACCGACCCTGATGCCGACCGCGTGGGCATTGGCGTAAAGGACAGCGATGGCAACTGGGTACTCATGAACGGGAACCAAACTGCTGTACTGGCCTTCAACTATATGATGGAAGCCCGCAAGGCCAAAGGCATTGCGCAGCCCAACGATATGGTGATCAAGACCATTGTGACCACCGACCTCATCAACCGGCTGGCCGCCGCCTATGGCGTAGGCTGCTATGATGTGCTTACCGGCTTCAAGTACATCAGCGAAATGATTCGCGAGAAAACAGGGGTGGAGAATTACATCATTGGCGGTGAGGAAAGCTATGGCCTCATGATTGGCGACCAGGTGCGCGACAAGGACGCGGTGAGCGCCGTGGCCCTGCTCTGCGAAATGGCCGCTTATGAAAAGGACAAGGGCCGCAGCCTGTTTGATAAATTGGTTGACCTGTATGTGCAGCATGGCTGCTTCCAGGAACACCTGATCTCCATCACCAAAAAGGGCATGAACGGACAGAAGGAGATTGCCGATATGATGGAAAGCTACCGCAATGCGCCTCCGAAGGTGCTGGGCGGTGTGTCGGTGAAAACCCTGCTGGATTATGAGCTGCGCAAGGGAACCACTCTGGCCACCGGTGAGCAGTTCGATATTGCCCTGCCCAAGAGTAACGTGCTTCAATTTGTGCTGGAAGACGGAAGCAAGGTGAGCGCCCGCCCCAGTGGCACGGAGCCCAAGATCAAGTTCTATTTCAGCGTGAATGCACCGCTGGACAGCGCCGCCAATTACAAAGAAGTGCAGGCCGGCCTGATGGCGCGGATCGAATCCATCATACGGGATATGAATTTGTAAGCATGATATAGCATGGTATGATTGCTTTGCATGAATAGCGCTGCCCCGGCAGCGCTATTTTTTTTGGGCAACACCAGGGATGGTGCAAGATTGGCGATAATGCATCATATTGCAGGCGCAACGCATTATGGAACTGCAACACGGGGCACCGAAACATATTGACGATTACAGAACGAAGGGACTGCGCAAGCAACTGGTAGACAGCCTGGAGGAGAAAGGTATATCCGACAAGCGCGTGCTGGATGCCCTGCGGGCGGTGCCGCGCCATTTCTTCCTGGATCCTTCGCTGGATAAGATAGCTTACGAAGACCGCGCCTTTCCCATTGGCGAAGGGCAGACCATCAGCCAGCCTTATACCGTGGCCTACCAGAGTGAACTGCTGGAAGTGCATGCGGGCTGCACGGTACTGGAAATTGGTACCGGCAGTGCCTACCAGGCCACCATTCTGGCAGAGATGGGCGCACAGGTGTATACCATTGAAAGGCAGAAGAAGCTGTTTGACAAGGTGACGGCTGAGTATCCTTTTGCCAGGGAATACCCCAACATCCGCTTCTACCTGGGTGATGGATTCAGGGGGCTGCCCCGCTTTGCCCCATTCGACCGCGTGCTGGTAACGGCAGCTGCACCTTATGTGCCGCTGGCCCTGCTGGATCAGCTGAAACCCGAAGGCATGCTGGTAATACCCGTG
>JALOMZ010000333.1 GCA_025455205.1 Chitinophagaceae bacterium
AGCCACCGTGAAGAGCATCATGCCTTATGGCGCCTTTGTGGAATTCCTGCCCGGTAAGCAGGGCCTGCTGCACATCAGCGAGGTAACCTGGAAGCGCCTGGAGACCCTGGAAGGCATCCTGAAGGAAGGCGACCAGGTGAAAGTGAAGCTCACCGGTACCGATCCCAAAACCGGCAAGTTCAAGCTGAGCCGCAAAGTACTGCTGCCCAAGCCCGAAGGCCGGCAGGAGGGTGCTGATAACCAATAAGCGCAACAAATCATTCTACAGCTGTTCTCCTTGTGGCGGTTCCGGTGACAACACCGGGATGCTGCCGCCGGAGAACAGCTTTTTCATGTAAACAGCATACCATGCCGCAGCCAACCTTATACCTGCAGTACCATATCAGCCTGCCCGATGCCGACACCGGCGATATCCTGATAGCCCGCCTCTCCGAAAGCGGGATGGAAGGGTTTGAAGAACAGGATCAAATGCTCATTGCCAGCGGTCCGGCATCAGGAATAGACCGGGAGGAGGTAGCCCGGCTGTTAAATTCCCTCGGTTTAACATTTACCGTGCAGGAACTGGCCAACCAGAATTGGAATGCCCTTTGGGAGTCTTCTTTCGACCCGGTGCAGGTGGAAGACTTTGTGGCCATACGCGCCGCTTTTCACCCGCCGGTGGCCGGTGTGGCGCATGAACTGGTCATCACCCCGAAAATGAGTTTCGGCACCGGGCACCATGCCACCACCTGGCTGATGGTGCAGGCCATGCAGGGGCTGAACTTCGCTGGTAAAAAGGTGCTCGACTTTGGCACCGGTACCGGCGTTCTGGCCATTTTGGCCGAAAAGCTGGGGGCGCCGGACATACTGGCCATCGACATTGATGAATGGAGCATAGATAATGCGGCCGAAAATGCAGCGGTTAACCAGGCCACCCGTATCCGCCTGCTGCTGGCAAACGCCATTCCTGCACAGGAGGCCGATTTTGACCTCCTGCTGGCCAACATCAACCGTCATATCATAGAAGCCAATATGGATGCTATGTACCGTGCCACAGCCGCGGGCGGTTATTGCCTGCTGAGCGGACTGCTTGCAGAAGACGAAGGAGTTGTGACCGGAAAAGCCATGGCCGCCGGTTTCACCCCGCAGGAAACAAGGGAAAGAAAGGGGTGGATCTCCGTTTTGTTGAAGAAATAAGGTCGATAGTGTTAATGTTCTATCCCTTATTTTTACCAGAGGGCTACATTTGTATCTGCCCTTTGCACACCTGAACCGCTTCGGTTTCACACAACATTCGTTGATTGACCCAGGAACGCAGTTAGTTTAATTATGCAGGAATTTCTTTTGATTGTTGTGGCTTACCTTATCGGCTCCATA
Organism: Chitinophagaceae bacterium; assembly: GCA_025455205.1. Lineage (GTDB taxonomy): Bacteria > Bacteroidota > Bacteroidia > Chitinophagales > Chitinophagaceae > Phnomibacter. The sequence goes on from JALOMZ010000333.1 coordinate 1,357, forward strand.
CCTACGGCCGTTTGGGTGAGCAAATTCTTTTTCGGAATTGACATTCGCGAATACGGCAGCGGTAACGCCGGTGCTACCAATACCTTCCGGGTGCTGGGCACCGGGTGGGGCTCTTTCGTAATGGCCGTAGATATCCTCAAAGGGGTACTGGCTTCCTTTCTTTACCTGTTGCTGCCTTATTACCTGACCGACGAATTCCACCGCACCAACCTGATGGTGGGACTGGGACTGGCAGCCGTGCTGGGTCATATATTTCCTATCTGGGCCGGGTTCAAAGGGGGCAAGGGGGTTGCTACGGTTTTTGGCATGGTGCTGGCCATTCAACCCATGGTGGCCCTGCTGGTAGTAGGCATCTTCCTGCTGGTATTGTACCTCACCCGCTTCGTTTCCCTGAGTTCCATCCTGGCCAGCCTGGCGCTGCCGGTGTTGATCCTCGTGATCTTCAATGAACCCGAACCCCTGTACCGCATCTTTGCCATTGCCGTGGCCCTGTTGGTGATACTTACCCACCAGAAGAACATCCAGCGACTGCTGAATGGCAACGAGAGCAAGGCTCGTATTTTCAAATACCGCGACCGCCGGCGGGAGCGCCGCTTCTGACCGCTGTTTCCCATGCCACTCATTATTGACTCAGCCTGCAAAGCACCGCAGGCTTTTTATTTTTCGGGTAACAGAAACAGGCACTACTTGCTGCAACATCCTTGAATACCCTTTTTCCAGCCTTTTGTATTGGATGATGCCGGTAATATCCATCCTGCCGGCATGCATGAATCCACTTCGCGCTGTCAGCATAAGGAACATCCTCGTGAGGATAAAATGCAGGGTGTTTACCATACCCAAAGGGCCTGACGGAAACGCACAGTGTTTTCAGTTCACCACATGCATTAAACCATGAAACAGGGGGCAGGAACCGTTAAAGGGCAGTAATCTATTATTTAATTTATTTATCAATTATTGCGCGGATAATACAAAAAGCTTTGAAAAAAATTCACAAGAAGGTCGTTACTCTTAGATAATTTTTTTACCTTTGCCGTCTCTTATTGTTAACGTTATTTCAACCAGTTTTTTGAGTGATGTCGCAGCCAAGTATTGTTGAAAAACTCCGTTTGACTGATGAGAAAAACCTGCTGATACAGGGGCTTCCCTCCTCAATTGAAAAGCAATTCGCCAAGTTATCCTTTGCCAAGAATGTAACCCCCTTGCTGAAGTCGAGAAAGATTGACTGGGCACTGGTGTTTGCGGTAAATGAGAATCAGCTGACGAACATCCTGCGTGATGTGCTGCCAGCCCTGCGGGAGCAAAGCAAACTGTGGATCGCTTATCCAAAGAGCACGTCCAAGATTGTGAGCGACCTGAATCGGGAAGGAAGCTGGACCTGCCTCACCTGCAAGGGATACGCCGGGGTGGAGGAAGTTGCGCTCGACCATGTTTGGAGTGCCATCTGGTGGAAAATCGGCGGTGCCGATGAAGAAGTGATGGAGCTGGAAGAAATCTCACTGGAAGCCGGAAAAGGATAAGATTGATACTTTACTGATAGAATGAAAAGAACGTGGTCATTAGCGGCCACGTTCTTTTTTGCATTACGCCTGTTTGTAACTCGTTTTTTATTGAAGTTGTTGGGGTAATATAGGGAGCAGGATCCGGCTGGGAAGTCCGTCGGTATGGTACAGTCTGATTTCAGCTATGCGGAAGTCTTCTTCGCGGGCCTGGTAGATATCGGTAAATGTTTGCGGATTCCGGTCTACAAGCGGAAACCAGCTGCTTTGTACTTGTATCACCAGGCGGTGACCGGGCAGGAAGGTATGGGCTACATCGGGCAGGGTGAAATTGACAGCGGTGATCTTGTTGGGCACAAAGGGTTCGGGGTTCTCAAAGCTGTTGCGGAATTTGCCCCGCATGATCTCGCCCCTTACCAGCATCTGGTAGCCGTTCATTTTTGACTGTCCGCTATACAGCGTGTCGGG
>JALOMZ010000334.1 GCA_025455205.1 Chitinophagaceae bacterium
CCTGCAGCTGGGCATCATTGCCTTTGGTTGCCTGGTATGCGAAGGCACCATGTTCGACTGGAGTGGGGTATATTTTCAAAAAGCCGTACAGGCCCCGCCCGGTCTCACCACACTGGGCTATGCCGCGTTCATGGGTTGCATGGCTGCCGGCCGATTTATGGCAGACAAGGTAGTCATGCGGCTGGGCTCCCGCAGCATGTTACAATTATCGGGTATCGTCATAACCATTGGGCTGCTTGTTGCTGTAATTTTCCCTGCTGTTCCTTCGGCCACCATCGGCTTCATGCTGGTGGGTTTTGGTGTAAGCAGCGTGGTGCCTATTGTGTACAGCCAGGCTGGAAGGAGCAAGACCATGCATCCGGGCCAGGCACTGGCAGCCGTTTCTACCGTGGGCTTTGCCGGCTTTCTGGCCGGACCGCCATTGATCGGTTTTGTGGCGGAAGCCAGCAGCCTGCGGTGGAGCTTTGCCCTGGTGGCCCTGATTGGCCTGAGCACCAGCATACTCGCAGGCACCCTGCCCAAAAAGCAATAAGCCTGCCTTCTTATGCCAGGGCTTCCTTGTATACCTCCAGCACGCGCTTGCGGGCCATATCGTGATCAACAACAGGTGAGGGATAGCGGGGCGTGCCAAACTCCGGTACCCAGCGACGTACATATTTAAGGTCGGGGTCGAACTTCTGCATCTGCAGCGTGGGATTAAATACGCGGAAATAAGGTGCGGCATCACAGCCGCTGCTGGCGGCCCATTGCCAGCCGCCGTTGTTGGCGGCCAGGTCAAAGTCGAGCAGCTTCTGCGCAAAATAAGCTTCACCCCAGCGCCAATCGATAAGCAGGTGCTTCACCAGGAAGGAAGCGGTGATCATGCGTACCCGGTTGTGCATGAAGCCTGTGGCATTCAGCTCGCGCATACCGGCATCCACAATGGGATAACCCGTACGCCCTTCGCACCAGGCCCTGAATTCGTTCTCATTGTTCCGCCAACGGATGCGGTCATATTCCTTCTTAAAGGCTTCGCCCCTGCCCACATGCGGAAAATGCCAGAGTATCATATGGTAGAAGTCGCGCCAGATCAGTTCATTCAGGAATGACTCACTCAGCGGCTGCGCAATGGATGCCAGTTTGCGGATGCTGAGGGTGCCAAAACGCAGGTGCACGCCCAGCCGCGATGTGCCCTCTAGTGAGGGAATATCGCGCCGCTCCTTATACCGGCGCAGGAGTTCTGATTTGATCACACGGGCCGGAAATGGCAGTTCCACGGATTGGAAACCCATGCTTTCCAGCGATGGGATGGCCAGCGCTGGCTGCCGGTGAAAATGCCCGAAATATTTTTCCGTGGGGTAGGCTTTCAAATAAAACGCTGACAGCCTGGCTTTCCATTTACGACTGTACGGTGTAAACACCGTGTAGGGCTTTCCATCGTCTTTCAGCACCTCATCCTTCTCAAAAATCACCTGGTCTTTGAAAGTATGGAAGCCAACATGTTGCGACGCCAGCATTTGCCGCACCGCTTCGTCGCGCTGCAAGGCATAGGGCTCATAATCGTGGTTGGTGAACACCTGCTCCACCTGGTAGGTGTTCAAAATCTCGGGCCATGCCGTTTCCGGATGGCCATACCATACATGCAGGGTACTGCCCATCTCTACCAGCTGTTGCTGCATGGCCGCCAGTGCGGCATGGATGAAAGCCACCCGCCGGTCGGCCTTATCCTCCAGTTGGTCAAGGATATGGCGGTCAAAAATGAAAACCGGGACCACGGGTTTACCCGCCCGCAGCGCATGGTAGAGGGCGGCATTATCGCTCAGCCGCAGGTCGCGGCGAAACCACATGATATTGACTGATGGCATCGTAGGGTAGAGACTGGTGCAGAGCATCTAACAAAGTCTGCTTCCTTTGGTTTATTGCCACAGGGGTTGCAGCAACTGCTGGTGAACGGCAGCCGACAGGTGACAGGCATAATCACTGGAAGTGCCTATCTGCCGCACCCATTTGAGGCCGTATATGGCATTGGTTAAAAAGACTTCCCGGGCCGAGGCCAGGCGTTCGGCCGTTACCGGTTCTTCCTTGGCATAAAACCCCTTCGAAGCAGCCTGCTCCAGTATCCAGCGTCGCATGGTGCCATCTACCGGACCTTCTTCCAGCGGCGGCGTAATCAGTATGTCATTCTCCACCAACCAGAGGTTGGCAATGGTGGAGTCGGCCAGGCGGCCATGCTGGTTCAGCACCAGCATATCATTGCAGTGTTGCTGTTTGGCTTCCAGGGCCGCCATGGCATACAGGAGGTAATTGTTGCTCTTGAGGTTGGCATACGTATCGCAGGCCTTATGCCCTTTGCGGAACAGGTTCAGCACCAGCCCATTCTCATTCAGGCGCAGGTTTTCTGGCGGGAGGGGCCAGGATTGGATGAGCAGGTGGGGGCGCAGGCTGGCGGGATCATACAAGCCTCCATCGCCCCTGAATATCGTTAGCCGTATACGGGCGAGAGCCTGATGCTGATTGCGGGCAGCCAGGTCTTCAATACGTTGCTGCAGGTACTCCGCATTCATATAGGAAGGCGGCTCAAACTTTAGCAGGGCCATGGTCCCGAATAAACGGTCCATATGCAGTTGTGGCAGCTGCAGTTTGCCGTCTATCACCTTCATGGTTTCAAAGCATCCGTCGCCATAGCGGAACGACCGGTTGTTCACCGATATGCCTGCGCGCTCCGCATTCAGGAATTTGCCATCCAGGTATACCAGCATAAGTGCTGTTAAATGTCCATCACGGGAATATCCCCTTCCACCACCAGGCGGCCTTCTGTTTTTGCCTTCACTTCCTCCACCGTAACGCCGGGCGCTAGTTCGCGAAGCTCAAATCCCCGATCGGTAATGTCAAATACTCCCAGTTCCGTTACCACCTTTTTGACGCAACGTATGCCGGTAATGGGCAGGGTGCATTGCTTCAGAAGTTTGCTTTCACCGGCCTTGTTCACGTGCTGCATGGCTACAATGATATTTCGGGCGCTTGCCACCAGGTCCATGGCGCCACCCATTCCCTTCACCATCTTGCCGGGTATTTTCCAATTGGCAGTGTCGCCGTTATCTGCCACTTCCATGGCCCCCAGCACAGTTAGGTCCACCTTGCCGGCACGAATCATGCCAAAGCTCATGGCGCTGTCGAAAAATGCCGATCCGGGCACCGTGGTAATGGTTTGCTTGCCGGCATTGATGAGGTCCGGATCTTCCTCGCCTTCAAAAGGGAAAGGCCCCATACCCAGCAGGCCGTTTTCGCTCTGCAATACCACGCTCACCCCTTCAGG
>JALOMZ010000335.1 GCA_025455205.1 Chitinophagaceae bacterium
CTGGGTTACCAGCTGCCGCCTGCACCGCCGCCGCCGAAACTGCCGCCGCCAAAGCCGCCGAAGCCTCCGCCACCACCTCCAAATCCGCCACCGCCGCGGCCACCACCGCCACCGCCAAAAAAGATCATGGGCGGAATGAAGTCGTGATACCCGCGCCGGCTCATCATACCGCCCCGGGGACCTCCGCCGCGCCGGCCAATGAAAAGGATCACCAGTACCAAAATGAGCACCAGGATAAAGACGGCCGTGCCATCGCCCTTGCCCTTACCACGGTTCTTATAGCCTTCCGGAGCCTTGTATTCGCCCCGGGTTGCGCGGATAATGGCATCAGTAGCCTGCTGCAATCCCTGGAAATATGCGCCGTTCTTGAAAGCCGGAACGAGCTCATTATCGATGATCTGCTTGCAGGTAATATCAGGCAACGCCCCTTCCAGGCCATAGCCGGGGGCAATAAACAACCGGCGCCGTCCTTCTTCCGTACTCACCAGCAATACCACACCATTATTGGTCTTTTTATTCCCTACCCCCCATTCACGGCCCAATTTGGTGGCATAGTCAACCGGCTCATAATCATTGAGGGTGGGCACAATCACTATAGCTATCTGAATACTGGTGGTATCATCATAAGCTACCAGCGTCCTCTCCAGTTGCGCTGCTTCATCGGCACTCAGCAGGCGTGAATAATCGTTCACCAGCCGTGGCGGATCTGGCCGCGGAGGCACTTTCTGGGCCACCAAGGGCAACACGCAGAGCAGGGCGAATAATATGGAGAGTAAGCGTTTCATAGGGAATGCGGCAGCGTCAGCCGTTGTAGCATCAGGAGCCAAATACAATATCATCGGGCAACTCATTCTTGTCGCCCGCACGGTCGTAGGGGAAATGCTGCTGCAGCGCCTCGCCCACATCGGCAATCACCTGCACCAGGCCATCCACGTAATCTTCCTTCCGGAAAGCATGCAGCATTTTGGCCGCTTCGGCATGCCAGTACTCCGCTCCCATTTCCCGGTAGATGCCTTCATCGGCAAACACGGCAAACTGACGGTCGCGGAAAGCCACATACACCAGCACCCCGTTGCGCTGATGGGTGTGGTCCATCTTGAGTCCGAAGAACAACTCGGCTGCACGGTCCAGCGGGTCTACATAACGGCACCTCGTTTCGAGATATACCCGTACTTCACCACTGGTTTGTTGTTCTGCCGCACGTATGGCTTCCACGATCCGGCGGTTATCAGACGCCGAGATGTAGCGTTGGGCCCCACTGGGCCGCAGAAAGGAGAATGCACCCACGGAGCGGTCCTTTTAGAATTTTACTTCAGGGGCTTTTTCGCTGCCGGCTTCGGCTTTGAAACCTTCCTTGCGGCTGAAGCCAAACATGCCCGCGAAAATATTCATTGGGAACCGGCGCACCTGTACATTATAGGCCTGCACTGCGCTGTTAAAGTCGTTGCGGGCCACTTTGATGCGGTTTTCCGTGCCTTCCAGCTGTGCCTGCAGATCGCGGAAGTTCTGGTTGGCCTTCAGGTCGGGGTAGTTTTCCGCCACGGCCAGCAGGCGACCAATGCCACTGCTCAATTGGGCCTGTGCAGCCTGGAATTCAGCCATTTTTTCAGGGGTCAGGTCTTCAGCCTTTAAATTGATGGAAGTAGCCTTAGCACGAGCCTCCATGAGGTTGGTGAGCGTCTTTTGTTCAAAATCGGCAGCCCCCTTCACAGTGTTCACCAGGTTGGGAATAAGATCGGCCCGGCGCTGGTAATCACTCTGTACGTTGTTCCATGCCAGGGTTACGTTTTCATCCTGGTTCACCAGGTTGTTGTAGCCACTGCAGGCACAGCCACCAAACACGAGGAGCGCGCCAAGGATAATAATAATGCCAAGATTTTTTGTTTTCATACCTGTCAGGGTTTTTGTTATCAGGGGGGACGATGAATCGCAGTGCCCGCCACAAGAGCAATGGCTGCCCATCACGCCCTTAAATCGATTGATAAAGTTATTGAAAACCAGATTCTTCCCGGCGTTTTTTTATGGGCGGCAAATGGTAGATTTACAGTTCATTCACAAAAAACGGCACCTGCCACTTCACCCCGAAAAACTGCGCACATGTGCGGACGCTATTCCTTCTTCACTCCTATACCCCAGGCAGAAATGGGCCTGGGTGTAAAAGCTGTGGAATGGGCCGAATGGCAGGCACGCTACAATGCGGCCCCCACGCAGGTGATGCCGGTGATCACCAATGAGTTTCCCGGTATCATCCAGTTCTTCCGCTGGGGCCTGGTGCCCAAATGGGCCAGCGATATCAGCATCGGGCAGAAAATGATCAACACCCGCACAGAGAGCATCATCGAAAAGCCTGCTTTCCGGAATATTTTCAAGTACAAGCGCTGCCTCGTGCTGGCCGACGGGTATTATGAATGGATGCCCCTGCCTGCTGTGCCGGGCAGCAAGACCAGGGCCGCCAAGCAGCCCTACCGCTTTCACCTGCCGCATAATGAGGTGATGTTGCTGGCCGGCCTGTGGGACACCTGGCAGGGCACCCTCAACACCTTTTCCATCATCACCTGCCCGGCCAACCGCGATGTGGAGCATATCCACAACCGCATGCCGGTGGTGCTCAGCCATCCCGAGGCCAAACTATGGCTGAGCAATGAGGTGCCGGCCGACCAGCTGCTGCCGCTGCTGAAACCCGCACCAGAAGGTGTTCTTCAATTTTACCCTATCAGCACAAATGTAAACAAACCCATCGTGGATGACCCATCCATTGTGGAACCGCTCACTGCCTAAACCATCCCCATCATGAAAATCAGCTTCCATGGCGCCACGCGCACCGTTACCGGATCCAAGCACCTGATTCAGCTACAAGACGGCCGCCAGTTGCTGCTTGACTGCGGCATGTACCAGGGCCTGGGCAGGGAGACAGACATACTCAACCGTGATCTCGGCTTTGACCCAGCCGGCATAGATGCCGTTATACTGAGCCATGCCCATATTGACCACAGCGGCATGCTGCCCGCCCTGGTGAAAGAAGGCTACCTGAAGCCCATTTACTGCACGCCGCCCACCAAAGACCTGGCCACCATTCTGCTGCAGGACAGCGCCGGCATACAGGCCAACGACCTCAAGTACCAGAACAAGCGGCGCCGGCTGGAGGGCAAAACACCCCTGCAACCCCTGTACAGCGAAACCGATGCCCTGGCTACCACGGCCCTTTTTGAAACCCGCCCCTACCAGCAGTGGTTTCCGGTGCTGGAAGGCGTGGAATGCATGTTT
>JALOMZ010000336.1 GCA_025455205.1 Chitinophagaceae bacterium
ACAAACCGAAAACAACATTGCACAAGGAAAGGTGGCCATCAACAACCTGCTTTCCCGCGAGCCAACACTGGCTTTTCTTACCAGCGATTCATTAACCCAGGTGGCATTTCAAAACCGGGAATCTGTGCTGGCGGCTATCGATACCCTTAACCCCGCCCTGCTCATGGCCCGCTCGCAACTATATGTGCTGGCCCAGCAGCGACGGGAGATCAATGCCCAACGTCTGCCCACGCTTTCGCTCAGCGCCGGTGCCGCCCTCAACAACAGCAATAATGCTGCCGGCTTCACCCTGCGTAACACCACCTATGGTCCCAATGCCGGCATACAGCTGGCCGTACCCATTTTTCAGGGCAACGTGATCAAACAGAACCTGCGGGTGAACGAAGTGTTACAGAAAACCCAGGCGGTACAAATCGACATTATCAAAAATGACCTGATGTCCGCACTGGCCAATGCCTACAACAATTTCAATAATGCGCAGCGCCAGTACGACCTGGAGGTGAAGAACCTGGAAGTGGTGCAGGAGAACAACTTCATAGCCATGGAGCGATTCCGCAGGGCCAGCATTACGGCCATTGAACTGCGGCAGGTGCAGATCAACCTCGTTGAATCGCAGGTGCGGCTCATCAACGCTCAATATGCCATGAAGCAGGCAGAGGCCGATGTGCTGCTGATCATGGGCAAACTGGTGGAATAACAGGCACTGCATCATTTTCAGGAAGGAAGAAGCTGAATCCGTTTCTTTGCAGCAAATTGGAACAGCCATGAACCAGCAGCCATTGGTAGGTATCATTATGGGAAGCGACAGCGACCTGCCCATCATGCAGGATGCCGCTGATATTCTTGCCAGTTTTGGCATCGTCTATGAACTCACGGTGGTTTCGGCCCACCGCACACCCCATCGCATGGTGGCGTATGCGGAAAAAGCAGCCGACAGGGGGCTGAAAGTGATCATTGCAGGTGCAGGCGGCGCCGCCCATCTACCCGGCATGGTGGCTTCCATTACTCCCCTGCCGGTAATTGGTGTACCGGTAAAATCATCCAACTCCATCGATGGATGGGATTCCATCCTTTCCATTCTTCAGATGCCAAATGGCATTCCGGTAGCCACCGTTGCCCTGAACGCCGCTAAAAATGCAGGCATCCTGGCCGCCAGTATCATTGGAAGCTTCGATGCGGAAACAGGCAATAAGGTGCGGGAATACAAAAACAATCTGGCCAACGCAGTACTCGACAAGGTGGAAACGCTGAAGCACAAGGGCCAACCCAATTATTTCGACAAATAGGTCAAGCTACTTGCCCGCCTCTGTATTCAGTGATTCCGGAAGGTGCATGACGGTGAATGCCGGTTCCAGGGCCAGGCTATGGGCCAGTATATGATCCACCAAACGGGGGCCATAACGTGCGTACAGCGGCATGAAATTCTCCTGCCGTTCCTGGAGACCGCCACCCGGGAATAAAGTTCGCTTCAGTTTCCTGATTGCCTCCCCTTCTTCCTGCAGGCCCCGCCTTGCCGCACGCTGCAATTTCTTTTCCAGTTGGTGCAGACCTTTTACAGCTCGTGTATGCAATGCTGCCACATGCGGTTGCAGGGTGGGGTCAATCTGACCGGCCAGCTCCTGCAGTCGGTTGTATTGGTTGAAAAAGCCCTCCTCAAAACGCTGCAGGGAAAGTGATTCTCCCCGCTGCCGTTCGGTTTCCCTGTTGAGCAGCGTGAGTTCGTCGTAAAAGAGTTCGGCCGTAGCCAATCCAGCCCTGCGCTGCCAGTGCTGATGCTGCTCCTGCATCAGCAGAAAAGAGTTACGCAGCACCAATACCGGATAAGGAACGCCCGCCGCTTCAAATACAGCCCGGAGTTCCATCCAGTAGGCCAGCTCTCCGCCCCCGCCAATAAAGGCAATATTGGGTAACACGGTTTCCTGAAACACACCCCGAAGGATCACATTGGCACTGAACAATTCAGGTCGCTGCCCGGCTAATGCCAGCATTTCTTCGGTGCTGAAATGCAGGCCCAGGGCTTCCACCATGAACCCGTCGCCAGACTTCTCTATGCGCTCGCGGCGTCCGGATTCATCCAGGTAAAACAAATTGATGGGACGGCCTTCCGTTTGCACCTTGTAATGCCGGGAGAATGCCTCGAGGGTTGACAAGACCAGAGGCTGGGAAAAACCCTCCAGCAATTCCCGCCTGACTATGGGTGTAAACAATTGCTTCAGCCTGGCATTATCAGGAATGAGCACCAGCAGCCCTGTATGACGAAACAGCTGATCCACCAACTGCATCGTGGCTTCCTGGATATTGTCGTTTTCCTGATACGCTTTCCGAAGCATTGCCACCATATCCGATCCATAAGGCAGATGTGCGTATTGTCCTTGGAGCCGGTCAATGATCTGCCCAAGGCCCTGGGTATGCATGCGTCCTACCGCCCCCTGCTGGTCTGTCTGCCAGGCGATCTTTTCCCCTTCAATGTAAAAATGCCCCAGCTCGTCCAGGTCAGCGTCCTCGCTGCCCATGTAGTAAACCGGTACAAAGTGGTGTTGCGGGAACTGCTCTTTCAGGTAAGAAGCCAGACGAACAGCATGGGCAATCTTGTAAATGAAATACAGCGGACCCGTGAAAATATTGGGCTGGTGCGCCGTGGTAACGGTGAACGTGGTATCCGAGGAAAGCGATGCCAGGTTATGTAACTGTGCTTCTGTAAGGGCATAGCCATTGTATTGTTCCTTCAGCACTTCCGCCAGCACTTCTCTGTTATTGGGAAAATGCTGCCTGGCCTCCATTGCTGCTGCCATGCCCTGCAGGTTGGGTTTATGCCGGTAGAATGGTTCCAGCTCCACAGCATCCTGTACATAGTCATTTACCAGTTTGCTGAAGCTCCTGGTGTGGCTGTAGGGCAATCGTTCAATGGTCTGTTCTGTCATCCCGGCGCCTGCTTTATGTGTTCATTATTGGATCTGTGGGACCTTATTCCACTACTTCTCCTTCCAGGTCGTAATCGTAGGCCTTGGTGATGCGTACCTGCACAAACTCACCCGGCACCAGCTTTCTGCGGGCATGCACCACTACTTCGTTGTCCACCTCCACACTGTCAACTTCGGTGCGGCCCAGGTAACGGCCTGCTTCTTTCTTATCAATCAGCACACGGAACACCTGTCCTACTTTCTCCTGGTTCTTCTCATAGCTGATCTCCTGCTGCACTTCCATGATCTCCTGAGCACGGGCCTGCTTTTCTTCAGCGGGCACAGGTTGGCGATGCCCCTCGA
>JALOMZ010000337.1 GCA_025455205.1 Chitinophagaceae bacterium
AAAACGTTGCCGCGACCCTGAAGGGTGCCGAGTGGCTGGTTAAGCCCACCAGCCCTGATGCTGTGTTCATTCCGGAAGATTTTTCAGAAGAGCAGCAAATGATCATGGACATGTGCCAGCAATACCTCGATACAGAAGTATTGCCGATTGTTGACCGCATTGACAAAATGGAACCCGGCCTCATGCCATCGCTCATGGACAAGGCCGGCGAACTGGGCCTGCTGGGCGTAAGCATCCCCGAAGCCTATGGCGGACTGGGCAAGCCCTTTATCGAAAGCATGATTGTGGCCGAAGGACTGGGCGGTGGCTATAGCTTCAGCGTGGCCATGGCGGCCCACACCGGCATTGGCACCCTGCCCATCCTGTATTTCGGCACCGAAGAGCAGAAGGCCAAATACATCCCCAAACTGGCAAGCGGCGAATGGAAAGGCGCCTATGGCCTTACCGAGCCCAACAGTGGCAGCGATGCCCTGAGCGCTAAAACAGCGGCCCGCCTCAGCGAAGACGGTAAGCATTACATCCTCAACGGACAAAAGTGCTGGATCACCAACGGCGGATTTGCGGATGTGTATACCGTTTTCGCCAAGATCGACGGCGACAAATTCACTGCCTTCATTGTGGAGCGGGGCATGGAAGGTTTCACCCAGGGCAGTGAAGAACACAAGATGGGCATCAAAGGATCCTCCACAGTTCAGCTCTATTTCCAGGACTGCAAAGTGCCGGTGGAGAATGTGCTGGGCGAGATCGGCCGCGGGCATGTGATTGCCTTCAACATCCTCAACATCGGTCGCCTGAAGCTGGATGCCGCCACCCTGGGCGGTGCCAAAAGGAGCACTTCCATTTCCGTACAGTATGCCAATACCCGGGAGCAATTCAAGAAACCCATCAGCCAGTTTGGGGCGATACAGCACAAGCTGGCCGAAATGGCCATCCGCTGCTGGGCCGATGAAAGCGCCCTGTATCGCACCTGCAAGCTCATCCAGGACAAGGAAGAAGAGCTGCTGGCAGCAGGCAAGCCCTTTGCCGAAGCCCTGCTGGGTGCTGCCGAGGAATATGCTGTGGAGTGCGCCGTTATGAAGGTACATGGCAGCGAAACCCTCGATTTTGTGGTAGACGAAGGGGTACAAATACACGGCGGCAACGGTTACAGCGACGAATATGGCATCAGCCGGGCCTACCGCGACAGCCGCATCAACCGCATCTATGAGGGCACCAACGAGATCAACCGTCTGCTGAGTGTGGATATGGTGCTGAAGCGCGCTATGAAAGGAAAGATCGACCTGATGGGCCCTGCCATGGGCGTGATGAAGGAACTGATGAGCATCCCTGATTTTGGCAGTGAGGAGGAAGGCGCATATGCTGCGGAGGAAAAAGCCATTGCCAATATGAAGAAAGCCATTCTGATGGTGGCCGGCGGTGCCGTACAAAAATTGATGATGCAGCTGGAGCAGGAGCAGGAAGTACTGATGCATATTGCCGACATGGCCATCAAGACCTATGTGGCAGAGAGCTGCCTGCTGCGCGTACAGAAACTGGCCGATATGCGCGGCCCAGCCGCTGTGCAGCTGGAAGCAGACATCATGCGCTGCTATTTAAATGATGCTGTGGATGCCGTTAACAAGCACGGCAAAGAAGCCATCAACGCCTTTGCCGAAGGCGATGAGCAGCGGATGATGCTGCTGGGATTGAAGCGCTTCACCAAATATGGTCCTTACAACAGCAAGGATGCCCGCCGCCGCATTGCGCATAAAATGATCACAGAGAACAGGTATTGTTTTTAGTACACCCATAGCTTGTATAAAAGCAGGCAACAGACCCCGGATCATCTCCGGGGTTTTTTATTGACCACTGATTTACGCAAACGATTCCACAGAAATCAGTTTTTGCAAATCCCTAACCCATTAAATTTGAGCACCTTCAATCAATAACCAACCCCATGACGATTGGTGTTCCTTCCGAAACCTTCGCCGGCGAAATGCGGGCTCCCCTCATTCCTCATGACGTGAAACGACTGGCTGCCCTGGGTGCCACAGTGCTGATACAGCGTGGGCTGGGCAGTGGCATTCGCGTACCGGATGCCGAGTATGAAAAAGCCGGCGCCACCCTGGCCGACAGCCGCGAGCAGGTATTGCAGGCCGATGTGGTATTGCGCCTGCGTAAACCGGAGGCGGATGACGTGGCCCTGCTGAAACCCGGCGCCATACACATCAGCTATCTCGATCCCTTCAATGAACCTGCCCTGCTGCAGCAACTTGCCGCAAAGAGCATCACCACCATCTGCATGGAACTCATTCCCCGCAGTACCCGGGCGCAGAAAATGGACAGCCTCAGTTCACAGGCCAGCCTTGCCGGCTATGTAGCGGTGCTGCTGGCAGCCGAGCGCAGCGACAAGGTATTCCCCATGATGACCACCCCGGCCGGTACCATCCAGCCCAGCCGGGTCTTCATTATCGGTGCCGGTGTTGCCGGCCTGCAGGCCATTGCCACTGCCAAGCGCTTGGGTGCCCGGGTTGACGCCTTCGATACCCGCCCCGTGGTGGCCGAACAGGTGAAAAGCCTGGGTGCACGGTTCCTCGAAGTGGATCTGGGCGAAACCGGCCAGACAGAACAAGGCTATGCCAAGGCCCTCACCGAAGAGCAATTGCAGAAACAGCGTGATGCCATGGCAAAACAATGCGCCCTCAGCGATGTGGTGATTACCACCGCCCAGGTATTTGGCCGCAAAGCACCGGTTATCATCACCCGCGATATGGTGGAAGGCATGAAGCCCGGCAGCATTGTGGTAGACCTTGCCGTGGAAAGCGGCGGCAACGTGGAAGGCTCCGTAGCCGGAGAAGAAGTGGAGCGCAACGGCGTGCGCATCCTCGGCCTCAACAACCTGCCCGGCCGCGTGGCCGTGCATGCCAGCCAGATGTACAGCGCCAACCTCTTCAACCTGGTGGATGAATTTTGGAACAAGGAAACCAAATCGTTTGACCTCAATCTGGAAGACGACATCCTCAACAGCTGCGTGGTCACCCATGCCGGGCAACAGCGCAAACAATTCTGACCCGGAACCTACCAATCATTCCCCCAGCACAAATCCGCACCTTCTAATACCCCTCCCACACAAATACCCGACACACACACTTCGTACTTCGTATTTCGTCCTTCGTACTTAACCTCATTTTATGGAAGCAACCATTCTCATTTTCCTGCTCTTCATCCTGGTACTGGCCATTTTTCTGGGCTTTGAGATCATCAGCAAAGTGCCTTCGCT
>JALOMZ010000338.1 GCA_025455205.1 Chitinophagaceae bacterium
CTGGAAGAGAAATACCAGATAGCGGCCCAAACCTCCCTGGCCAACTATTCTTTCTTCATGGGCACCAGCAACGACAATGCCGATGAGGTTTTGCGCACCAACAACCGGCGCCGGGATGTGTGCGGCATCAAGATCTTCATGGGCGCTTCCACCGGCAATATGCTGGTAGACAACTACCTCACGCTCGACAAGATCTTCCGCGAAGCCGAAGTACTGATTGCCACCCACTGCGAAGACGAAAAAGTGATCCGGCGCAATAAGGAAGCCCTGGCAGGCACCGACCTGCAGCCCTGGCACCACCCTGTTATCCGCGATGTGGATGCCTGCTTTGACTCCAGCTTCTCGGCCATCCAGCTGGCCAAGAAGCACAATACCCGGCTGCACATACTGCATATCAGCACCGCGCGTGAACTGCAGCTCTTCACCAACCTGCTGCCACTGGCAGAGAAAAGGATCACCTCCGAGGTATGTGTACACCACCTGCACTTCACCGCCGACGATTATGAGCGCCTGGGCTACAAGATCAAGTGCAACCCGGCCATCAAGGCGCCGGAAAACAGGGAAGCCCTCTGGCAGGCCCTGAACGATGACCGGCTGGACATCATTGCCACCGACCACGCCCCTCACCTGCTCAGCGAGAAAGAGCCCCCCTACGATCATGCCCATGCCGGCCTGCCCCTTGTGCAGCATTCTGTACTCATGATGCTGAAATACGTGAAGGAAGGCAGGATATCACTGGAGAAGATGGTGCATAAGATGAGCCATGCCGTGGCAGAATGCTTTCAGCTGGCAGAACGTGGTTACATACGGGAAGGCTATTATGCCGACCTGGTGCTGGCAGACCTCAGCGGCAACACCGTGGTCAACAAATCCAATATCCTGTACAAATGCGGCTGGAGCCCCCTGGAAGGCGAAACGCTGCCCGCCCATATCACCCATACCTTCGTGAGCGGCAGGCTGGTGTATGCAAACGGACACTTCGATGAATCCCATACAGGCATGCGCCTGCAATTCGACCGCGATTGAGGCCGCAAGCCAGGGTCTACTTCAACCGGTACCATGAACATTGACAAAACAACGTTACAGGACCTGGCCATCTTCCATACGGAAGAGGAGCAGAGTGTCTTCAGCAAGCTCAATTTTGCGCAAACCACAGGTGGTGCCCACTGGCTGGCCCACCTGCTGAGCCATCCGTACCACGAGCTGAAACCCATACTGGAAACACAGGCTGCCCTGAAGCAGATACTGACCCAGACCCACCTGTGGCCCCAACAAATCACCAATGGCACCATTATGGTGCTGGAGAAGTATTACCAAAGCCAGATAGACACCATTCCGGCCCATGCAGGCCCCCTGCAGGCTTACACCTACAAGCTCCTGCATGGCCCTGACTTTTCACTGGTTCGCTATACGGTGGGGCATGCCATTGATTTCCTGCAGGGCATGCAGCAGTTTGCAGACCTGTTCACCACTGCCAATGGCTCCACACTCCTGAATACCCTTATTGCCCGTATACAGCTTACACTTTCCAAACCAGTGGCCAAAGAGCTGATTGCCGTTTCTGACAAGAAATCCCTCAGTGCCGCCCAATACCTGCAATTCGGTCATTTCCTGCTATACCATTACAAAAACCAGGTGCATGAACTCATTGAGCTGTATGGCCGCCTCGATGCCTACTACAGCCTGGCCCGGGCCATACAGGTGCACAATATGCAGTTCCCCGAGGTGAACGACAGCACCGAACCGCATTTCAATGCCCATTCCCTGCGGCACATCCTGCTGGAGGAACCTGTTTCCTACCAGGTTTCCCTGAACCAGTCAACCAATTTCGTTTTCCTCACGGGGGCCAACATGGCAGGCAAGAGCACTTTCATCAAAGCGGTGGGCATTGCTGCCTACCTGGCCCACCTGGGTATGGCGGTGCCGGCGGAAGCGATGCGGTTGTCTCTTTTCCATGGCATGATCAGCAATATCCAGGTAAGCGACAACCTCGTTAAGGGCGAAAGTTATTTCTTCAACGAAGTGCACCGCATCCGCAACACCATCACCCGCATTGCCGACGGTCAAAAATGGCTGGTGCTGATAGACGAGTTATTCAAGGGTACCAACGTGCAGGATGCCATGCGCTGCTCCACCACCGTCATAAAGGGCTTGCTGAAGATCCGCACTTCCCTGTTCATCCTGAGCACCCACCTGTATGAAATAGGCGAAGAACTGAAGCCCTACCCCAATATTGCGTTCAAGTTTTTCGAAACCCATGTGCAGCAGGATCAGCTCAGTTTCAGCTACCAGCTGAAAGACGGCATCAGCAACGACCGCCTGGGCTACCTCATCCTGAAGCGGGAAGGCGTGGTGGACATGATCGACAAGCTCTGAAAGCTGCCATTGCCCTCATGCCGTTTTTACCAGGCAGCCGGGCCTTTGCCCTCTTTTCATTAATTTCAGGATCATGAAGATCCGCCATCTGCTGGTAAACTTTATCCTGCTGTCGGCCGCCGCATCCGCACAACCGCCGGTTGTATCCAATAAGATGTTTTCCTTCGGCTCGTACGGTCGGGCCGGCGTGGGGTATGGCGTGGGCCTGCAGGGCCAGTTTCCGCGTTCGCTGAACCTGAACGGCATGGGATCCATTGGCGGCCGCTTTGAGGAGAATGATTATGTGGAGCTGGCCATGGCCGGCCACTTCACACCGGTAAGCGCCAGCAAAGACACTACCGACATCAATATGCAGGTGCGGCTTGCCTTTTATACCACACAGGGGCAGATCATTGGCAACGTAACCAGCAATTCGTACGGTGGCATCACGGCTGCCATGCCTGAATTGTATGCCGAAGCCAAAAGGATCAACGGCAGCCATTGGAGCGTATGGGCAGGCGCCCGCTTCTTCCGCGGCGACGATATTCATGTGATCGACCATTTCTATTTCGACGACCACAGTTCACAGGGGTTTGGGGTTAAATACAAGGAAACCCAGTTTTCCATCATGTTCCCGGGCTCGGTGGATACCAACTCCACGGTGCCCCCCTACTTCTACCTCAACATCGTGAATGGTACACCGGTATTGGGCTTGCGAAACCGTACCGTATCCATTCTGGAACACCGTATTGTGCAGAAGAATGGCTATATCAAGCTGATGGGTGAGTTTCACCGGCTGGCCAATGCAAGCGGCACCGATACCAGCAGGCGCCTCAACTACCCCTCCGACATCGGCTTTGTGGCAGGAATCAAGCACCGCCTCACCCTGAAGACCAGGATGCC
>JALOMZ010000339.1 GCA_025455205.1 Chitinophagaceae bacterium
GTGCCGGATACAGTCGTAATATCAACTACCTCAACAATGCCACCAATGAGATCACCAACCTGAACCTCTCGCAGGGCGTTAATGCCTTCTATGCCTTCAAGGAGTTGTTCGATTTCAGTCTGGGCGGCAGCGTAGCCTGGAACCGCGCCCGCTATTCGCTGCAGGAAGCGCAGAATACTGATTTTTTCACCTATAATGCCAACGCTGAAACGAATATCTACCTGCCCAAGGGCTTCACGCTGGGCAGCGATGTGACCTTCACCGCCAACACCGGCCGGGCCGACGGTTTTAACCAGAACTTCTGGCTCTGGAATGCCTACCTGGCCAAATCCTTCCTGAAGAACAAGCGTGGCGAATTGCGCCTGCGGGCCTATGATATCCTTAACCAGAACACCGGCCTCAGCCGCGTGACCACAGGCAACTATGTGGAAGACACGCGCTATACTGTGCTGCAGCGCTATTTCATGCTCACCTTCACCTACAACCTGAGCAAGTTTGGTATGCCTGCCGGCGGCCGCGGCCCGCGCATGATGATGATGGGTATGCCCCGATGATGCAATATTTGATATTTGTCAAAAAATATATGCTGCCGGCGTAAATGCCGGCAGTTTTTTTGGGACCATATACAGCTTGCGATAAATTGCCGCCGCCTTTTCGGCGAATCATACGTTAGCACCAGGCATAGACTACGCACAAACAATGTTTCCGGTATGCATGGCCGGTGCCAACACAAATACCAAGACAAACAATGCTCAAGAAAGAATGGATGCCCCTGCTGCTCACGGTGATTGCATGGGGGAATGCTGGCCTGGTTATGGCCCAAAAGAATTTTAAACCTGGTTATGTGGTGACTGTTGCCGGCGACACGATGCGCGGCGAAATTGAAGACCGCCTGTGGCAGCAGAATCCGGAGACCGTTCAGTTCCGGATGGGCGGCCAGCTGCAGTCATTCGACAAGCAACAATTGCTGGCGTTTGGTATAGACCAGGGAAGCCAGTTCCGCAAAGCCGGGGTGCGTTATTATCCCGGTACGCTGAATCCTGTTTCCGCAGGCTTTGACTATCCCTCAAGCCAGCAGGAAGATACTGTTTTGCTGCGGGTGCTGGAAAGCGGAACCTATTCGCTGTTCGGCCTTTCCACCAAAGAGCGACCGGTATTTTTCCTTACCGGCCCGGACAACGGCGGTTACCGCGAATTGGTATACCGCGTAAGGGTGCGCAATGGTCAGTTTGAGCAGGATGAGACCTACAAGAATTTTTTGATCGCGCGTGCTTTTGATGCAGGCGTGTACAACCAGGTGGAAAACAGGATCCGAAATGCCCGCTATACCGAAGAGAACCTGTTTGATATTGTGGCTGCACTCAATAAGCGCACCAAAGCAGAACGCAAGGGCGCTGCCGCTGCCCAGGGCAGCATGCTCCGTGCAGACCTGGGTGGTGGTGTCAACATCACCGGTTTCAGGAGCAGCGGCTCGAGTGCCGACGCTATGACCTCGGCCAGTTTTCAAACATCAGTAAGGCCTATGCTGCTTGCTGGAATCGCGCTCTCCAACCGCAGGGGCGTGCCGCTTGACGTGCTGGTGCGCACCGGCTTCACCCAACTTTCGGTGAACGGTACCGCCACCAACGGGCTACAATCTATCAGCAGTTCCCTGAACTACATTCCCATACAACTGTCGGTGCTTTTTTATAGCAGCAAGCACAAATCCAACCGATTGTTCTTTGGTCCGGCAGTGAATTACAACCTGGCGTTGGGTAATCCCAAAGGCACGACCACGTTCTACGGTTCCGGTTCGCCTGTGGAAGATCCCAACGCGCCTATTTACCTGTCCAACCAGGGTTATGCCGGCATACTGACTGGTTACCATTTCGGGCCACATCGCCTGGAGGCATGGCTGGGCTTCAGCAGTGACATCATCCCTTCACGTTTCCTGCACCTGAATGCCACTTCCGTAGCGGTGCAATATGTGTACCGGCTGAAAGGAAAATAAGTGGACGGTATAAAGGAGAAACCGCACCGGCAGTGCTTCCGGTGCGGTTTGTTTTCATTTCCTGGTAATTGTTCATTTTGGAAGGAAAAGTGTCAGGCTGTGACGCCCAATGACTGCAGCAGATCCTGAACCTTATGGCTGATATAATCCCGCACTTCATTGAACTGCGCGGGTTCCATGTGTTTGGGATCGGGTATCTGCCAGTCGATGAATTGTTTGGCAGGCATCCAGGGGCAGGCATCGCCGCAACCCATGGTTACCACTGCATCAAAGGGGGCATACTGCTCTACTTCCTGCAGGCTCTTGCTGTCGTGGGTGGTGAGGTCGTAACCCAGTTCTTTCATGGCGGCAATGGTTTTTGGATTAACCACACCGCTGGGTTTGCTGCCGGCGCTGTAAGCCTCTACTTTGTCGCCGCCATGGATGCGGGCGAAGGCCTGGCTCATTTGGCTGCGGTTGGCGTTTTCCACGCACACAAACAGGAGTTTGATCTTTTGACTCATAGGTATCATTAGTTATTGAAGGTGAGGATGCAACAGGCGGTTGTTATTTACATACCTGTTCCGGAAAGTGGGCTTTTTGTTTCAGGGCAAAGCGAACCAGCAGGATAAGCACGGGCACTTCAATCAGCGGACCCACCACAGCGGCAAAAGCGGCACCGCTGTTGATGCCAAATACGGCAATGGCCACGGCAATGCCCAGCTCGAAGTTGTTGCCCGCCGCAGTAAAAGCCAGGGAAGTGGATTTGGCATAGTCTGTTCCCGCCCGCTTGCTGAGGTAAAAGGCGGAAAAGAACATGATCATGAAGTACACGGTAAGTGGCAAGGCTATGCGCAGCACATCGCCGGGGATCTGCACAATCAGCTGTCCTTTGAGGCTGAACATCACCACAATGGTGAATAGCAGTGCAACAAGGGTGATGGGACTGATGGCGGGCAGGTATTTTTCTTCGAACCATGCCTGTCCTTTGAGGCGCACCAGCATCCAGCGGCTGATCATGCCAGCCAGGAAAGGAATGCCAAGGTAGATGAATACGCTTTCCGCCACCTGCCCGATGGTGATATCCACTTCGTATCCCTTCAGGCCAAACAGGGGCGGCAGTTTGGTGATGAACACCCAGGCGTACACGCTGTAGAACAGTACCTGGAAAATGGAGTTGAAAGCCACCAGCCCGGCGGCATACAGCCGGTCGCCCGAGGCGAGGTCATTCCATACAATCACCATGGCAATACAGCGGGCAATGCCAATGAGGATGAGGCCG
>JALOMZ010000340.1 GCA_025455205.1 Chitinophagaceae bacterium
AGGCCGGGCTCTTCGCCATCCCAGCCAATGAACAGCATGGTACGCTTGGGTTTCCAGCCCTTCCTGCTCATTTCACCCAATACCCGGGCTTCTTCCAGCAGGGCGGCCAGGCCGCTGATGGGATCACTGGCGCCATAGTTCCAGGCATCGTGGTGGTTGCCGCGGATCACCCATTCATCGGGGTACTCGCTGCCGCGGATCATGCCAATGGCGTTGTGGCAGTCTACCATATCCCAGTTGAACTGCAGTTTGAGATGCACGTTTTGTGTGCCGGGCCCAACATGGTAGGTGATGGGCAGTCCTCCCTGCCAGTCGGAAGGCGCCACGGGTCCGCTAAGGGCGGCCAGCAAGGGTTGCGCATCCTGGTAGCTGATGGGCAGTACGGGTATTTTCAGGAGGTTGGGTGCCTGCAGGCGATCCAGGCGTTTGGCATCGGGCGTAGCGCCTTCGTTGGGGGTGAGGGGATCACCCGGGTAAATGGGCATGTCCATTACCGAGCCGCGTTGCACGCCGCTGCTGTGCTTGAAAGGTCCTTGCGGATAAACATCGCCGCGGCGGTAGCCATCGTCCTGCGGATCGCTGTAAATGAGGCAGCCAATGGCCCCATGCTCCTGTGCCACTTTGGGTTTGATGCCGCGCCAGCTGCGGCCGTATTTGGCGATGACGATCTTGCCCTTCACACTGATGCCCATGCGCTCCAGCATTTCATAGTCGGCCGGCACGCCATAGTTAACAAACACCAGCGGAGCCGTTACATCGCCATCGGCGCTCCAGGCATTGTAGGTGGGCAGCTCATCGGCCTGCCCAGTGGTGGGATCTTCCCGGAGGACTGCTTCCTTCAGGGCGGCCTTGAAACTGCCCATTTCCAGCACGCGTGTTTTGGGCGTGGGGAACAGCACTTTGTAGGTTTCGATGCGTGCTTCCAGTCCCCAGCTCTTCATCCAGCTCACCATCTGCTCCGCCACGGCCTTGCTGCCGGGCGAGCCGAGGTGGTGCTGCCGCGCACTGAGCGTTTTGATCATGGTACCAATGCCGGAGGCACTCACGGCGGCATCAAATTCTTTTTCGGTTTGCAGCTGGGATCCGGCATCCAGGAATCCGCGCACAGGCTGGC
Organism: Chitinophagaceae bacterium; assembly: GCA_025455205.1. Taxonomy (GTDB): domain Bacteria; phylum Bacteroidota; class Bacteroidia; order Chitinophagales; family Chitinophagaceae; genus Phnomibacter. Next base: position 1,115 of record JALOMZ010000340.1, read on the forward strand.
CCTGGGCAACAGAAATAGCCAGCAGCCCCGCCGACAGCAACACAGGAAACAATCGCATAAGCAGTGTTTTAGGTTGATAAATGTAGGCCGCAAACGCATTCGGCCTTCCGGCAGTTCACTGTAAAGGGCGGGCCGCACCGTTTGCCCGGCAGGCAGTATCTTTCCGCCCGATGGCAAAGCGCATTCTCGTTACCGGTTCTTCCGGACTGATCGGCTCTGAAGTATGTACCTGGTTTTACCGAAAGGGATGGCAGGTTCATGGTATCGACAATAACCAGCGGGCCGTTTTCTTTGGGCCCGGTGGCGATACGCGCTGGAACCAGCAACGCCTGCAGCAGCAGATGCCCGGCTTCCGGCACCACGAACTGGATATCCGCAACCGTGAAGGCATCCTGGAACTGGTAAAAGAAATAAGGCCCGAGGCCATTGTGCATACGGCGGCCCAGCCCAGCCACGACAAAGCGGCCCAGATACCCTTTGATGACTTCGACACAAATGCGGTGGGCACCCTTAACCTGCTGGAGGCTGCCCGGCAGTATTGTCCCGAAGCGCCTTTTGTGCATATGAGCACCAACAAGGTGTATGGCGACAGGCCCAACAGCATTGCCCTGGTGGAAAAGCAAACACGTTGGGATTATGCCGATCCCCTATTTGCTGAAGGTGTTCCCGAATCCTTTTCGATAGACCAGAGCAAGCACAGCCTGTTCGGGGCCAGTAAAACAGCAGCCGACATCCTGGTGCAGGAGTATGGCCGCTACTTTGGCATGGCCACCTGTTGCCTGCGCGGGGGCTGCCTCACCGGCCCTCACCACAGCGGTGTGGAACTGCATGGCTTTCTGAGCTACCTGGTGAAGTGCAACCTGGAAGGCAAGCCCTACACCATATTTGGTTACAAGGGCAAACAGGTGCGCGACAATATCCACAGCGCCGATGTGGCCGCTTTCATGGATGCTTTTATTGAAAGTCCGCGCGTGGCGGAGGTGTACAATATTGGTGGGGGCAAGGCCAATACCTGCAGTATCCTGGAAGCGTTCAGCATGGTGGAAGAAATCAGCGGCCGCATGATGCAGTACCAGTACAGCGAACAGCATCGCGAAGGCGATCATATCTGCTATTACAGCGACCTGCGGAAAATGAGGAGCCATTACCCTCAATGGGATATCACCATATCGCTGCAGGAATGCCTGCGGCAGATGGTACAGGCCTGGCAGGCCCGGGATTGAATGCCTGCGCTGCGGCAGCAAAGCCAGACTCTATAAAAAAGAACGGGTCAACCCGCGTTTTCACACTTTGGGCCGGCCCGTTTTTTTTCGCCGCAATGTCAGGCATTCACCTACAGGGTCCTGAAATCTTCAATGCGGCCGTTTTCAAATCCTCTCCAAACCCTTTTGCGCCCCTTCTTGTCGGTGGTCTGGAAATACCAGCTGTTGTCTTTCTCACTGGTAAGTTCAAACAACTGTTCAATGGGGGTGCTGCCAAACTTCTGTTCCATGGCCAGCCGCAGGCGCATGGGGAGCTCTGAAGTAGTGACTGCGCGGGTAGTGGCTACATATTCCCCTTCGGCATTGAAGAATACGGAGATCTCTTCCTCGTAAGAAGTGAAGCTGGCCTTGATCATACTGTTCATGGCCGGCTGCCAGTCTACATTGCGAACATTTCCAAAGAGGGCTTTGAGGTTCTCGGATGCCCGGAAATTGCGGATACCACTGGCGGGTGTGGGGTCTGCGTAGGTGAGGAGTGATGCAAGGGCCAATGCGCCGGTGAGCAGGTGTCTTTTCATGGTAAGTGAATTTTAGTGTGATGGTTTGGTTTGCAGGAATAAAGCTATCAGTGTCTGTAGTCAGGAAGAAGGCATACCTTATGAGTGGCGAATTGCCTGGAGAGCCATTTTATAAATGGCAGGTACAGGCCCCGGCCGATCTACGAAAAACAGGCCGCGGGTGCCTTCAAATGCGCCCCTGTAATTTTCTGTTAACTGCCAATAAAAGCGGGGCAAGTGGTGCGTTAAATTTAAGATAAGTCAGATGGTGCAGGATGAACGGGAGCAGCACCCGTCAGACCGCTCCAGGGCGGTCAGTACGGGTAAACCGAAAAATGAATAGGAATCCGGTTTCTCAAAGAAGGAAATCAAAGTCTGTCATCGTCGCTTCCAGGTGCCGCTGTGCGAACAGCACCCGTCAGACCGCTCCAAAGCGGTCAGCACGGGTAAAAGAAAAAATGAATGGGAAGCCCGTTTCTGCAGAAAGGCAAACCACAAAACAATCCGGTCAGAGACCGGCCTGCTATCGTGGCTTCCGGGTGCCGCTGCGCGAACACCCGGAAGAGCTTTACCTCTGCCCCAGCGGGGCAACCTGTAATATTCCCTTGCATATCCGGTAACTTGCGTGTA
>JALOMZ010000029.1 GCA_025455205.1 Chitinophagaceae bacterium
TCATCGGCGCCCGGCCCATGAATCCGGAATCGACCCTATTATACGGGCTGGTATTCTTCATGTGTGCCGTGGCGTTCACCATGCTTCGCAACTACCTGGTGCGCAGCGGCCTGCTGCATGAAAGCATCAGCCGGGCAGCCCAGCAGAAAATCATCCGGAAGAACCGCCTGGCCTTTTCCATCTACTTGGTGGCGGCACTGCTGGGCTATGTGTCGGTATACATTTCCTTCTTCCTGTTCCTGATCGTTCCGGCCATGTATTTCATGCCGGAGAAGATCGTGCATGAAGCCTGAATCTGTTGCCCAACGGCAGCATACCCAACCGGTATTGCCGAATATGGGAATCCTTGGGCCGGAGCTGCGCCACAGTTCGTAATTTGCGCCCTCAAACAAAAAATACCCCCTATATGAAACGTCAAGCCACCGCCGTTTGGAACGGCTCCGGAAAAGAAGGCAATGGCCATCTTACCACCCAGAGCACCGTATTGCAGCAAACCCAATACTCCTTCAACAGCCGTTTTGCCGAAGGTGTTGGCACCAACCCCGAGGAGCTGGTAGCCGCCGCCCATGCCGGTTGCTTCACCATGAAGCTGAGCTTTGTGCTGGGTGGCATGAACCTGACGCCCGAAACCCTGGAGACCACCTGCCACATCACCCTGGAGAACGGGGCAATCACCAATTCCCACCTGGTGGTACAGGGCAAGGTTCCCGGTGCCACTGCCGAGCAGTTTGCCGAAGCCGTGAAAGACGCAGAAGCCAACTGCCCCATCTCTAAGCTGTTCAACACTACCATTACTTCCGAGGCTACCCTGCTTTAAGGATAACCCTGTTGTGGTACACTGAAACGCCTGCCAAATGCGGCAGGCGTTTCGCATTTGTATGAATTGTGTGCTGCACCCATTTTAAAGCATCAGCCTGGATGGATTGATGCGGATGTAAAACTGTGCTGACAGGGGCGCTTTGCCATAGTAAGGCTCCAGGTCTGCGGGAAAGCGGTGTGCGGTTGCCTGCAGTCCGGCAGCCAGATCTGTGTTCCGGAAACGAAGCAGGTTTCGGGAAAATCCAAGGGTTAATGCGTGCACATTGTACAGGTGGCCATGGTTGTCAGGCAAGTCAAGTTGCAGTTCCGCTGCAGATTTCTGCACCCATTCGTAGCGTCCGTAGAAATTGTTCTTTTTCATGCCGAGCTGGCTCTCCAGCAAAACGGCATGCTCGCTGTGGTGGTCCTGCCTGTTGTATCCCCAGGCCAGGGTGCTATTGATGGTGGTACCAGGACCGCTGTTGCTGTGTGAAACACTGGCTGTGGTGCGCGTGCCCGCAGCCTCCCCGGCTTTTTCTTCTGAGGGGTTGAAATAGCCGGCCGACACCTGAGCACTCCAGGCTTCCGACAGGTTGGCGCTTATGCGCCAGGAATAACTGTTCAGCCTGGGGGCATCAAAATGATAGCGGTCTTCATCCGGTTCGGTGCCATTGAACAGGCTGCCTTCCAGTTTCAGCCACTTATAGCGGATACCCAGGGTTGCCACACCGAAACTGATATGGGTGGCATCGAGCCAGTGGTGCCCCAGGGGCGCATCGGGGTTGGAAAGTGCACTGGGGCGGTGCATAAAAGCTGCAGGGCCCAGGGCTGGCTCGCCGGGATAACCCAGGTAGCCGTTCAGGTCAACATGTTGGCTGACCTGGTAAGTGTAGCCTGCAAAAAGGCCGGAAACGAAGTCGTGCGGATGCTGGCGATCTACCAGCGGTGCCCCCTGCCAGGATTCCCCGCTTTGAAATAACAAAGGATACCCGTCGCCTCCCATGGTCATTCTGTCGAGAGAAACCATGGTCCCGGCTGTCAGCAGGCCCCGGCTGCCCACCCGCCGCTGCGCCATGCCCATCACCCAGTTAGGAACAGCAATGCCGCTGCCACCGCGCTGCTGCCGGTGATTGATGTTAACAGACCGTACAGAAAGGAATACGGATCCATGCAGCATCAGGTTCCAGCCAGACCTGCTGTGATGCATATAGGCATAAACCGGGGAAAGATCGGGCTGCCAACCCGTGCCGGAGCCGTTTCTGCTCATGGGCATGGAAAGCGACCAGGCGTGCGTCATAACAGGAGCATCTTGATGTGCATGTCGGCTATCCGGCTGCAGCAGACTGTCAGTTGCGGATAGATGTGTGTGATGCTGATGCTGGGCGGGCACATGCAACCACCCTATCCACATCAATATATATAAACAAAAATATTTCATATTTATATTATTTTACATTCGTCAGCAATGATTCAGTGACAGGCTTTGTTGAATTTTTTGAGCTTGTAGTAGTTGTAGGGCAGTGGAATCAGAAAACCTGCCAGCGCAGCAGGGGCAAATGCCACCCAGTACAGGGGATCCGACAACTGCATCTTGCCGCCGGTGATCATGAAATCCGTGAGGTTCATGGCTATTTCCATTGCCACCATGGAAAGAAACGACATGCCCATGGCCATACGGAAGGCAGCCCCCCAGCTCATTCGCTCCCGGTACCGGAGGATGGAGCTTTCCAGAAGAATGGAGGTGAACAGGCCAGCCACTACGGCCAAAGCCATTTGCAGTGCCATTGGCGTGGCCGGATAGTAGGCCTGCAAAAAAATGATCATGCCAAAATCGCCGATGCTGCAGCCTATCAGGCAATTGAGGGTGTTGAAAGCTGCCCGCTTCCAAATGGCAGGGTCACCCCATTGAATGCCGGATTGCTGCCGCGCAGTGTACATGTCGCAGGTAACGGCTTCGCCGGCATTGCCTGGTACAGCGTTAAAACCGGCTGACGCCACCAGCCGCTGAATGTCGGCAATGGGCAGGGAGGTGCGCACGGAAAGGGTTTTATCAGGTGCGTTCAGGTCTATTTCCCAATGATCGATGTGTTGGTTGGCATTGAGAACCGGCGACAATTTGCCAAGGCATGCCCCGCAGTGCAGGTTGGTGTTGAGTTGGATGGTGTTCATGGCTCTGTTGTTTTTGAGAATACAAAGCTCCGCCACAGCCTACGCGCCGGCTGTACACCATTCAGGGATTGATGTATATAATTTTTGGATCAGACCTTATCCAGGGGAATGCGCTTGTGAAGACCGATCTTCCTGAAATGGGAAGGCGTGAGGCCCGTAACCTTCTTGAATTGCGCTGAGAGATGATGCATGCTGCTGAAGCCCAGCTCGTAGGCTATTTCTGTTATGGTCTGCTGCCCGTAAACTAAAAGCTCCTTGGCCTTTTCTATCCGCTGGGCAATGAAGTAGTTTTCAATGGTAACTCCTTCTACGGAAGAGAAAAGGTCGCTGAGGTAGCTGTAGTCAAAATGCAATTGCCGGGTTATGTAGTCAGACAGGTTCTGCTGGCGCACACCGGTTTCAGCAATCGTTTGGATATAATGAAGCGTCAGCTGTTTGATCTTCTCGATGAGCGCGGTTTTCCGGTCGTCAATCAATTCGAAACCCAGCGACTGCAATACCTTGCTCAGTTGACCGAGCTGGGCGGGAAGCAAGGCCTCACGAAAGCGCACTTCACCCAGCTGTACCTCATCCCAGGGCAGCTGCGCCTGGGTAAGCACCTGCTGTACCGCCAGGATGCATCTCTGGCATACCATGTTACGGACAAAGCGCGTTTCCATACATGCAAATTACACCATGCTGCAATGCCAGCTGACGGTCAATCCAGGATGGCTTCCGCCAACAGGCCATCCAGGTCAAGCGAACGCGTATACATGTTCAGGCTGCCATCCGGAAGTCGCGGCCATTGTTCCTGCGGCTTATCCCAATACAACTCTACTCCATTCCCATCGGGGTCGTCGAGGTAAATGGCTTCGCTAACACCATGATCACTGGCGCCCGTGAGCGGATAGCCTGCCTTCAAGAGTTGCTGCAGGGCGGTGGCCAGGTCTTTCCGCTCCGGATAGAGGATGGCCGTATGAAAGAGTCCGGCACTCCGCAGGGGAGCCGGCGGCGCATCTTTGCTGTACCAGGTGTTGAGGCCAATGTGGTGGTGATACCCTCCGGCCGAAATAAAGGCAGCCTGCTGTCCGTACAGCTGGGTGACCTCAAAACCCAGCAGGCCGCAATAAAAATCCAGCGACCGCTGCAGATCGGCCACTTTAAGATGCACATGCCCGATGCGGGTACCGGAGGGAATGATGTATGACATGAAAGAAATTTTTATTATGTTACTGCCAAATTTACCCAATGAAAAACTGGCGTACAGAAATTAAATGGGGCCTCCTCTTTGTCCTGGCAGGGCTGGCCTGGACCTGGCTGGAGAAACTGGCCGGCTTACATTCCACCCGTATCGATCAGCATGCCAGCCTGACCATGCTGTTCATGATACCCGCTTTTGCGCTGTACTGGCTGGCATTCCGCGAAAAGAAGCGGCAGCTGGGCGGGCAGATCAGTTTCAGGCAGGCATTCCTCAGCGGATTGGTGATTTCCGTAGTTGTTACTGTGCTTACGCCGTTGTCGCAGTACCTGACCCATTATTTCATTTCCCCGGATTATTTGAGGAATATCACAGATTATTCCGTTCGTACAGGCGCCATGACCGCCGAAGAAGCCAGCGGCTATTTCACGTTCAAAAACTATGTGATACAGTCGTTGCTCTTTGCGCCGGTGGCCGGCATCATTACTTCGCTGCTGGTTGGATGGCTGGTGAGCCGCGGTAAATCCGGCCAGGCCTGATATCCCTTTATTTCCGCCTGCGCCCGATCATCCACATGACCAGCAAGCCCATCAGCACCAGGAAGGCGAAGGGCAACCAGGAGCCCACATGATAGCCGATCTTATAGGAGGTGCTGGTGGTATCTATCTGCAGAAAAGGCCATTGTTCCATGCCGCCAAAATAGAAAACCTGTGCCGGATACCAGCACAGGTTTTCAAAAGTCCTGTTTGTACAGGATATTATTCGGCGTCGGCCACCACTTCCTGCACTTCGGGAATCATGCGTTTCATCATGCCTTCAATGCCGGCCTTCAGCGTAATCATGCTGGAGGGGCAACCACTGCAACTGCCCTGCAGGGCCAGGTTCACCACACCCTCATGGTAGCTCTTGAACTGGATGGCGCCGCCGTCCATTTCCACTGCCGGCTTCACGTAGTTTTCCAGCAGTTCCTTGATGCGCTTTACCACATCGTCGTCATCTGCGGCCACGGTGTTGGTGGCCACTTTCTGGGCCTTGCTGGCCGCCAGTTCATCTTCGTTCACAACTACACCGCCGCTTTCCAGGTATTCCTTCAGGAATTGCTTCACGGTGGGAATAACATCCATCCAGTCTTCGGTATCGGCCGTCTTGGTGAGGGTTACGAAGTTGCTGGCAATGAACACACTCTTGATGAAGGGAAAGGTGAACAGTTCCTTGGCCAGGGGCGAGGGAGCTGCGCTTTCCTCATCGGGAAAATCGATGCTCTTACCCGGATACAGGAGTTTGTTGGCCACAAACTTCATGGTTTCCGGGTTGGGAGTCATTTCAGTGTAGATGCTGATAACGGGGTTGCCTGTTTGTATCATAATAAGGTCGAATTTCTGTGTATTGGCGGAAATTTCCGAAAAACAGTCACAAAGGTAACAGCCGAGGGGCCCTTTGGGTTCTAAGGCCTTGTGAAGCTCCGGAAATGGCCGGTATTTTTCCCGGATTCGAAAGGTGCCTGCCCTGAACAAGCTTTCCCGGCGCTGCCCGGGTTTAGAAGGCGGGTTTCAGTTGCTTCCTGGCCGTTCGCCGTTTCTCCTGTTGCTTGTACACGAAACTGCTGATGGCGGTGCCCATGATGGCCCCCATCACCACATCGCTGCTCCAGTGTTTTTGCTGTTGCATGCGGCTGATGGCCACGGCAGTGGCGGTGCCAAAGCCCAGAACACCCACCCACCATTTTTTGCCGCTGTGCAGGAAGATCATATTAGCGGTGCTGAATGCCAGGGCCGTATGTCCACTGAAAAAGCTCTCATTACCCCAGCCATTGAACGGCCCATACCACCTGAAGGCCCCTTCTCCGGTTTCCGGCCGTGCCCGGTGGAACAGGTTTTTCACTACCACAGTTACGCCGGCCGTAAATACCTGGGCCTGCAGGTTATCGAGCCCAAAGTGGATGAGGGGCTGGCTGTGGGCCAGCTGACCCACCAGCAGGGCCGAGCCGCTCAGGCCCAGCTGAAATACCGGCCCGCCGATAACATCACCAACCTCGCCAAAGGTGTTGGCCCCTTTGGAATCCCAGGTAACCACCAGCGTATTGATGGGTTCATCCAGCGCAACCATGGATCCGGTGAATACCAGGGAGCCTGCTGCCGTGATCCACTGGTCGGTGGTGAACTGCAGGGGTTTTTTGAGCAGGCCGATTCCATTGTACCAGTAGGATGAAATATATCCTGCAGTGTCGGCCCGCGGGTTTTGTGCCTGCGCCAGTAAGCCGGCAAGGCAGAGCAGGCACAGGGTCATCAATGCACGCCGGGTGCGGCGTATTATGGGTGGATAGGCAGTCACGGAATACCTAAAATACAGGGGCTTGGGCCTTTTGCCAAAAAATGCTGATTGATTTTACGACCATCAGGCCAAGGCGCCCATTTCCCGGGCAGCTGCTGCCATGGTGCGGCCCTGCTTGTACCGGTACCAGGGATGGGGTGCCGATTTTTTCATAAGGGTATCGATGGTGCGCATGCCAAACAGGTTCCAAACCCCATGCAGCTTGCCGGCCAGGGAGGGTTGCAGGGCCCGCAGGCTCATGGCAAAACCGCTGTCGAGGTACTCCATGTGATGCCAAAAGCCTCCCGGCATAAACAGTGTATCGCCATGCTCCAGGATCACTTCATATCCCCGGGCATGCCTTACAGCCGGGAATTTCTCAAAATCGAGTTTGCTCTTCTCCGGATCATGGTAATTGCTGAAGTCTGCCAGGCTCAGCACTTCAAAAGGCTTGCGGTACAGTTTGTGCTGCTCCTCGTAGGGAAACAGTAATACCCGCTTGCGTCCGGCAAATTGTGTATGGAGGATATGGCTCAGATCAATATCAAAATGCATATGGGTAATGCTGGAGGCACCGCCAACAAACAGCATGGGATACTTTTTTACGAAGCCTTTCATAAGATGATCGGGCCAGGTAAAATCCTGCACCAGCTGGGGTGCATGCTCAAAAATGTTAAAGAGGAAGATGCGCCATCCGGCCGGGCCCTGGCTGATCATTTCGATATACTCGCCAAAGGTCTTATAATCGTCTGCTGTGTTAATGGGCGTATAGGCATCGCTCTTTACATTATTGTACAAGGCCACCCGCTGTTTGCCCACCAGCTGCTTGAAATGGTCCCAGTTCCACTTGTTGTAGGCAGGCCAGGTCTTGGCCAGGTCGCGTATCACTACCGGCTTCATGGGGCGGTAATACCTGGTTTTGAAATCCTCCGGGCTGATGGAGGCCACCACGTCTACGGGAGACAACTGCATAGGGAAGTTGTTTAGGATTAGCGGCAAAAGTACGATGAAGGAGTTGTTAACAGGCACCTAATCATGTGGAAGGCAAGCCTGTGTCACGCATGGAATTTTGAATAAGGCTTACCTTTCAGCCGATGGCTTTACACGTACGTATCCACCCCGACAATCCGCAGCAGCGCCTGGTGAACCAGGTGGTGCAATGCCTGCTGAACAACGGGGTGATCATTTTCCCCACCGACTCGGTCTATGCTATAGGCTGCAGCATGCACAGCCGGGAGGGACTGCACCGCATTGCCCGCATCAAGCAGATGGATCCTGCCAAGGCCCTGTTGAGCTTTGTATGCCCCGACCTCAGCGACCTGAGCAAGTATGCCCGCCAGCTCGACACGCCCACTTTTCGCCTGCTGAAGCAGCACCTGCCCGGTCCTTTCACCTTCATTTTGCCTGCCAGCCGGGAAGTACCCAAGCTCATGCAAAGCAAGAAGTCGACCATTGGCCTGCGGGTGCCGGAGAACAATATTGCCCAGGCCATTGCCGCCACGCTGGGCCACCCGGTACTGTCTGCCTCCGTACCCGCAGATGCACCGGAGGACCTGGCCGACCCCGACCTTATTTTCGAAAACTTTGAAAACCTGGTAGACATGGTGGTGGATGGTGGCATGGGTGGCATAGTGCCTTCCACTGTGGTGGACCTGACCGGAGAAGCCCCGGAAGTGATCCGCAGGGGAAGAGGCGACTGGGGAGACTAGGTTTTGTGCAGGGCGCCGCGCGCCTTATCCATTTCCAAATGGAATATCTATTTGTGACGGCAGGATATTAAAGCTCTTGCGGTGGTGGTGGCACAAGCCAAACTGTGCAATGGCATGGCGGTGTTCCAGTGTGCCATAGCCCTTGTTCTGCTGCCAGTTGTAGTGGGGAAATTCCGCATGGATGCGCAGCATGAATTCGTCGCGCCAGGTTTTGGCCAGGATGCTGGCGGCCGCAATGCTGGCATAGGTGGCATCGCCCTTAATGATACACTGGTGGCCGATGCCTTTATAGGGCTTGAACCATTTGCCATCTACCAGCAGCAATTCCGGGCGTAGAGACAAGGCTGCCACGGCAGCATGCATGGCCTTGTAGGTAGCCTGCAGGATATTGATTCGGTCTATCTCCGCGGGGTTCACCTGCTGCACACTCCAGGCAAGTGCCTCCTGCTCTATCAGCGGCCGCAGCATTTCGCGGTCCTTGGCCTTCAACTGCTTGCTGTCGTTCAACAGGGGGTGGTGAAAATGGGGTGGCAGAATCACCGCCGCTGCAAACACCGGCCCGGCATAGCATCCCCGGCCGGCTTCGTCGATGCCGGCTTCCAGGGTATTGGGCTGATAGAATGGCTGTAGCACGACCTAAAAATAATGGGACAAACGCAGTGAAAATCCATGTGCCTCATCAAAGGCGGTACGGCCCTTCGGCAGCACATGCCTGGAAATACCCAGATTCAGCTCCGTGAGCAGTCCCCAACCTGGCAGGAAACGCCAGGAGATGCCCAGGGGAACCTGCAACCGCTGCAGGCGAAACCCGGTGCCCTTCAGGTCGGCCATGCGGCTGGTGTTTTCGGATTGCTGCAACAGCTGCCCGGAGGCGCTAACTATCAGGCTGCGCTCATAGGAAGCCTGGGAGATGGTGTTATCGAAGCTGAATCCAAACATATATCCCAGTCCGGTATAGACCTGAAGGTTTGTCCAATGCCGGTTGGGCATCCAGTATTGCTTCCAGGCCAGCTGCAGGCCCAACATCCGGAACTCCATGTTGTTGATGTAGAGTTTCTCCGTCAAATAGAAGTTGCCGCCGGACAGGGAATCGGTGCGAACACCTACCGACTGGCCGGGCACCTGTTCCCTGCTGTAAAACAGCCCGGTTTCCCAGCGGGCCTGTTTCCAGAAAGGCGCCAGGCCATCACGCTGCAGCCGCCAGCAGGCATCCAGCTGCAGGGGAATTGAACCCTGCACCCCGCTGTTGCGCGTAAAGCTGTTCCAGTCCGGGTCCAGGGCGGGAAAGCTGGTTCCCGGTGCCAGGTAATGGCTGAACAACAGGGGAAAGCTGAGGCCCCGGAGTTCCCATTCGTAATAGGAGAGGCCGGCCTGTACCGCATCCATCTTCAGGCGGGGTGCCCGCTGGGCAGTCAGCCAGGCAGATGAAAGAATCATGGCCAGGCCAACGATCATGTATCTCCTCATAGAGAGCAGGAATGGTGAGCACCGAAAATAGGGCAATGCATCATAGAACTACCTTTGCTCCCGTTTGTTTGAAAGGATATTATGAGTGCATCATCCCAGACGGTCAGGCCACCCCTTCCTGACCATTACTCCCGAGGCGTTTACTATTGGCTGCTGGCCGGCATTTGCATGACCATTATCCAGATAGCCCTTGGCGGCATCACCCGCCTCACCGGCAGCGGCCTCAGCATCACCGAATGGGATGTGGTAACGGG
>JALOMZ010000341.1 GCA_025455205.1 Chitinophagaceae bacterium
CAGCAACCAGCGCATCCAGGCCTTGCCCACGGCTGGCAGCTGATCCTTCCAGCCCAGGATGGTTTTGCGGAGTTCAGTCCAGTGCAGTGACAGCAGGTAGCAAAGTCCGGTGGTGAAAGCAACAGAGTTGAGGAAGGCCCCGGCGGCAATATCATAGAAGAGGTTGATAAGCACAATGTTGAGCATCACGGGCAACAGCAGGATGGTGCCCAGCAGGGTGGTGCGCCTGAACAGCAGCATGGCCGATCCGGTAATCTGTACCGCGCCAATGATGCAGGCCAGTATATAGCTGTAACCGAAATAGTACCAGGTGAGGCTGAATCCGGAGGAATTGGCCAGTGTCATATCCTCCGTCATATAATTACCCTGGAACTGTGTTCTCAAGATCTTGGCCCAGCCGTAGGTGGCTATTTCGAAAGCCAGCCAGTAGCGGATGATGGCGTGAAGCCAGGCGTAGCGGGGGCCGCTTACGGATGGGTCTGCCTGTTCGCGGCGGTGCCAGCGGAATGCATACACCGCGGCAATCAAAAGGGTCAGACCCAGCTGCGCAGCCAGCAGGATGCTGAATGCGTTATCACCCAGCTTTTCCAGCCATGCCTGGGGCAGGGCTTCTGTAAAAAGGAATAAGAGGTTGAGGATGGCAAACGCGGCAATGAAGGTGACTGCCAGTTTGCGCAGCCGGGAGGAAGGGGCGGGTTGCATTGGGGATAGATATTTTAGCGATTAAGATAATACAATCCATTATTCGTTGGGTGTATTTGCGGGATATGAATAGGTTGGCAGCGGGCGATGCCTTGTTTGGAAAGGCGGCTGCCACTATCTTTAAGATCCTTCCATACCATTTAAAATACCTGCATGAAAAAACTGTTCCTGTGCATCCTGCTGTTGCCTGTATTGCTGGCATCGGGCCAGAAGAAACCCTCCGTCGCCAGCCAGCCGGAGAAAAAGACATTGCTGAATGAAGATGCACTGAGTGTCTTCCGCTTCCGCAGCATCGGCCCGGCCATCACCAGCGGCCGCATTGTGGACATTGCCGTGAACCCGCAGCGGAAGGAAGAATATTATGTGGCGGCCGGCAGCGGCGGCGTATGGAAAACCTCCAATGCCGGCAATACCTGGCAGCATGTGTTTGCCAACGAAGGCAGCTACAGCATAGGCTGCGTGGTGCTGGACCCCGGCAATCCCCATGTGGTGTGGGTGGGCAGCGGCGAAAACAACAACCAGCGCAGTGTTGCTTATGGCGATGGGGTATATAAGAGCGAGGACGGTGGCCGCAGCTGGAAGAACATGGGCCTGAAGACCAGTGAACATATTGGCATGATCGCCATCAACCCCCGCAACAGCAATGAAGTGTATGTAGCAGCTTACGGCCCCCTGTGGAGCAGCGGCGGCGAGCGGGGCATCTACAAAACCACCGACGGGGGCAAAACCTGGAAGCAGGTGCTGGCGGTGAGCGAGCACACAGGCTTCAACGAGGTGCACCTCGATCCGCGCGACCCGATGGTGGTGTATGCCGCAGCGCATCAGCGCCAGCGGAAGGTATATACCTATATTGGCGGCGGTCCGGAATCAGCGCTCTACAAGAGTACGGATGGCGGAGCCACCTGGAATAAGATCATGAACGGCCTGCCTTCAGGTGATTTGGGCCGTATAGGCATGGCCATCAGCCCGGTGAACCCCGACCTGTTGTACTGCATCGTGGAAGGCAAGGATGGCGGCGTTTACAAGAGTGTTGACCGCGGTGCCAGCTGGAGTAAGCAGGGCGGATACACCACCAGTGGCAACTACTACCAGGAGCTCTTTTGTGATCCGGTAAACACCGACAAAGTTTACAGCATGAATGTGTTCCTGCAGCGCAGCCTCGACGGGGGCAAGAGCTGGAGCAACTACGGCGAAAAGCACAAGCACGTAGACAACCATGCCATATGGATAGACCCGGCCAACCCGGCCCATACCCTGGTAGGCTGCGATGGCGGCTTATATGAAACATGGGACGATGCGGCCACCTGGCAGTTCAAGGCCAACCTGCCGGTGACCCAGTTCTACAAAGTGGTTACCGATAATGCCACTCCTTTCTATAATGTATATGGAGGTACCCAGGATAATTTCAGCCTGGGCGGTCCCAGCCGCACCATCAGCGGCAACGGTATTGCCAACAGCGACTGGTTCATCACCAACGGTGGCGATGGATTTGAAAGTGCGGTAGACTGGAAAGACCCCAACATCGTATATGCCCAGAGCCAGTACGGCGGCCTGGTGCGATATGATAAAAAGAGCGGAGAGATACTGGCGGTGCAGAATGTTGAGAAAGCTGGTCAGCCGGCCTTCCGCTGGAACTGGGATGCGCCCCTGCTGGTGAGCCGGCACGATAACAAGCGGCTCTACCATGCTGCCCAGTTTGTGTTCCGCAGCAACGACCGGGGCGGCAGCTGGCAAACCATCAGTCCCGACCTGAGCCGCGGTGCAGACCGCAACCGCATGGCCGTAATGGGCAAGGTGTGGAGCGTAGATGCCGTGGCCAAGAACGGCAGTACCGATATCTACGGGCAGATTTCCACCCTGGCGGAAAGCCGCTTGGATGAGAATATAATTGCCGCCGGTACCGATGATGGCCTCATTCACATCACCACCGATGGCGGCAAAAGCTGGAAGAAGGTAGACAAGATAGCCGGCATCCCGGAGCTCTGCTATGTGCATACCATTATTGCCAGCGCCCATGATAAGAATACCTTCTATGCCGCCTTCAACAACCACCGTATGGGTGATTTCAAACCCTACCTGGTGAAATCTACCGATGGCGGAAATACATGGACGTTAATAAACGCCAACCTGCCGGAGCGTGGCAGCACCTATTGCATTGCCGAAGACCCGGTGAATGCCAGCCTGCTGTTTGTGGGTACTGAGTTTGGTATATATGCGAGCCTTGATGGCGGTGGACGCTGGATACAGCTGAAGGGCGGGCTGCCCACCATTGCCGTGCGGGATATAGACATACAGGAGCGGGAAAACGACCTCGTGATAGCCACTTTCGGATATGGGTTTTATGTGCTGGACAATTACGCACCCCTGCGCAGCCTGAAGGAGGCTGATCTGGAGAAGGAGGCTTTCATTGCGCCCGTGAAGGATGCGCTGATGTATGTGGAAAGCCAGCCGCTTGGCCTGCGGGGTAAGGGCTTTCAGGGCGAAAGCTATTTTGCCACGCCCAATCCGCCGGTAGGGGCGGT
>JALOMZ010000342.1 GCA_025455205.1 Chitinophagaceae bacterium
GCAAACTGTTCACCCCCTTTGCCTGGAGCATGGGTGTTCCCACGCAGGATGTGGCCAATGCCGCCACCCTCCTGGGGCAGAAGCTGACGGTGAATGAGTTTGTAGCCTTCAATAACCTCACTACCAAAGCAGTGCCTTTGGTAACAGAAAAAGGGCTGCTTATTGTGAGCATTGCCATCTGCGGCTTTGCCAACTTCAGCAGCGTAGGTATGCAGATTGGCGGCATTGGCGAGCTGGCCCCCACCCGCCGGGCCGACCTGGCCCAACTGGGCATGCGGGCACTTCTGTGCGGCACCCTGGCATCTTATTTATCGGCTGCCATTGCAGGTATCATTATTGGTTAACCCTCCTCCAACCTATTCCTATGGAATCCGATACCCAAACCCTGTATGTAAAACCCAGGCGGTCTGCCTTCCTCACCGTGCTGTGCGTCCTCACTTTTCTGGGCAGTGGCTATGGCATTTTTTCCGGTATGGTGCAGTATATGAAGGCCCCGGAACTGACCAGCCAGATGCAGAAACAAATGGAAAAAAACAAGGAGGAGATAAAAGGCAAAGGGGGCAACTCCCAGGCTGAGCGCATGTTCCAGGATTCTGCGGCCATGATGGTGGACCAGGAAAAGATGCAACACAGTGCCATAGCCTCCGTTGTCTGCAACCTGCTCACTTTTGGTGGCGCCTTGCTGATGTTCCTGATGAACAGAGCGGGATTCTGGCTGTATGTGGCCGGAACGGTGGCGGGTGTGGCGGCTCCCCTGATGATATATGGCCATAATTCACTGGCGGCGCTGCTGGTATACATTCCGGGCTTTGTTGGCCTGGTATTCATTGTGATGTATGCATTCAACCTGCAGGATATGAAACGCCAGCCAGTGTATGACTAAATCTGATTTGTGATTGCGGCATGCAGGCTGCACAAAAGAAAAAAACCTCCGTTAACTGGTAACGGAGGTTTTTTTGCGGGCACTAAGGTTGCCGGCTTCGTTTATTTACGGATATACATTACGTCTTTCACCAGTTTCACGGTGCGGGCCACGTCGGGAATGGCCAGGGCAGCCAGGTTGGGGGCATAGTGCATCGGCGCATCGGCGCTGGTGATGCGCAGCACCGGGGCATCGAGGTAATCGAAGGCTTCTTTCTGGATGCGGTAGGCGATCTCCGAAGAAACGGAGCACATGGGCCACTGTTCTTCCACAATCACCATGCGGTTGGTTTTCTTCACGCTTTCCACCATGGTATGCCAGTCTAGCGGGCGGATGGTGCGCAGGTCTATCACCTCGGCGCTGATGCCTTCCTTTTCCAGTTCGGCAGCGGCACCCAGGGCCACTTTCATCATTTTGTTGTAGGAAACAATGGTAACGTCGGTACCGGCACGCTTCACATCGGCCTTGCCAATGGGGATGATGTATTCTTCTTCCGGCACTTCGCCTTTGTCGCCGTACATCACCTCACTTTCCATGAAGCACACGGGATCATTGTCGCGTATGGCGGCTTTCAGCAGACCCTTGGCATCGTAAGGATTGCTGGGGCTGATCACTTTGATGCCGGGGATATTGGCATAGTAGCTTTCAAAGGCAGTGGAGTGCTGGGCGCCCAGCTGACCGGCGCTGCCGTTGGGTCCGCGGAATACGATGGGGCATCCTACCTGACCACCGCTCATGGCCATCATTTTGGAGGCTGTATTGAGGATCTGGTCCATGGGCAGCACGGCAAAGTTCCAGGTCATGAACTCTACAATGGGGCGGAGGCCGTTTTGTGCGGCACCCACGGCAATGGCTGCAAAGCCCAGTTCGGCAATAGGCGTGTCGATCACACGCTTGGGGCCAAACTCTGCCAGCATACCCTGACTCACCTTGTACGCGCCATTGTATTCAGCCACTTCTTCACCCATCAGGAAAACCCGCTCATCGCGCCGCATTTCCTCAACCATGGCTTCACGAAGCGCCTCTCTGAAAGCTATTATACGTCCCATGCTTATGATCTGATTTTAAGGTTGGCAAAAGTAAAGGCTGGGGAGCAAAACAAAAACTTTGAATTGCAGGGCATCAAAAAGGCCGGCCCCTGAAAGGACCGGCCGGAATGTGTTATGATTGAACAGTGCCCTGATTACTGGGGCAGCAGCACCGCATTCACCTTGTGCACCACGCCATTGATGGCATGAATATCGCCAGCGGTAACCTGGGCAAAATATGGGAACGGCGGGTTGGTGGGCAGCACATTGCCCGGTCCGCGTACTTCCACAGAGGTGGGCGGCAAGGGGGCGGTTACCGTTACCTTGGACTGGATAGGCACCCCAATGAGGCTGGCCAGGTTGCCGTTGCCGGCAGGCAGGTTGGCGGCAAAAGCCCTTACGCCCAGTACATGGAAGGCTACAATGCCCCATACGGTTTCGCTGGGCAGCAAGGCTATGGAACTGGGATCTGGGGGAACACCCAGTGCTGTCAGCAGGGCCCGGAAGGCATTGTTGTCCGGGGCAAATACCGTGAAGTTGGCGGCGGCATTGGCCAGCAGGGGCAGCAATTGCGGGGCACCTGCAGGCGGCTTCTTATCGGCATGCTGCACGGCTGCCAGCAGGTAAGACAAGGAGGTGTCAGCTGCCACCAACTGGGCGATCACCTTGTCCGGTGGATTCAGCAGAAATGAAATCTTGTGGATGACGCCATTGGCAGCGGCTATATCCGCCTGTTTAACAGGGATATTATTGGCCCAGGCCAGTGATCCCCTTCTGCTGATGCCCAGTGGCATGCGGTATCCTGGAGGAAGACTTGCACTGGGTGCCTGCAGCACAAACATGCTTTGCAGGTACATGTTCGGGAACTTATCGGAAATACCGGAGGCATTCAACCGCTGACCACCCACCAGGTGGTAACGCAGGAGGGTGTCGAGCTGGCCGGGACGAAAGAGGTTGATGGTGGAAATGCCGGTGGGCAGGTTGAGGGCGGCAAAACTTGCCCTGAAGGCATCGTCATCGGGTGCAAATACTGTGTACACCGCACTACGGTCAGACAGCGCCCCGCTGATGGCGCTACCTGCCCGGGTTACTGCAGCCTTAAGGTAGGTAAGCGTAGGATCCTCATTTACAATCTCACTTACGGTCTTGCCGGTTGGTGCCGGGGTTACTATGGGCGTAGCCGGCTCCAGCTCCTTATTACAGGAAGCCAGCACCAGGGCTCCGGCAAGCAGCAACCCGCCAGCCTTGATTGTTTTTTGAAAAATATGTTTCAT
>JALOMZ010000343.1 GCA_025455205.1 Chitinophagaceae bacterium
ATGGTGGAGCGGGCTTTTTGTTTGAACAGGCCAGCAGCCGCGGGCATGTGCAGGAAACCGATAACGGATTGCTCACCTTCCCCTTCACCATCCGCAACCAGTTTGTAACCACCCTGAGCACCCTGGAAGCCGCCCGCAGGCTGCGCACCGAGCTGCTTTCCTATCAGCGTGATTTCTATCGCGACATGGCCCGTGATGCCGCTGCTTCTGCTGAGAAGGCTTTCGTGTTTGGCGATGAATATGATTCCGGTCGTCCCGAAATCATGGCCCGCATGCTGGCCATGCACGGGGTGCAGGTGTACAAACTCAACAGCAACCTCAATGCCAATGGTGTTCAGTTTAAAAAGGGCCAGGCCTTCGTGGTACCGGTGCAGGCCCATCAGTACAAACTGATCCGCACCGTGTTCGACAAGCAATTGACGTACACCGACAGTCTCTTCTATGACGTTACCAGCTGGACCATGCCCCTGGCCTTTGGATTGCCTTATGCAGGGCTGGGCGCCGCACAGTTCAGCAACCAGTTGCTGGGTGAAGCCTATGTGCCCGGTGCCCCGGCCGCAGGAAGGGTGGAGGCCGGCAATGGCCAATATGGATACCTCCTGGACTGGCGCAGTTTTGACGCACCCAGGGCCCTGTGGCAGCTTATGCGCAAGGGGATACAGGCAAAAGTGGCGGCCAATGAAATGACTTTCGAACTGCAGGGAACAGAACGCACCTTCCCCCGCGGTACCATCATAATTCCCCAGCAGGTTCAAACACTTAATGCCCGCGATGTGGCCGCCGCCATCAGTGAGGTGGCGCAACAGTGCCAGGTGGTGTTCACCCCGCTCACCACCGGAAATGTGCTGGCAGGAAGTGACCTGGGCAGCCGCTATATGCAAAAAGTGGAAACACCGGGTGTGGCCATGCTGGTGGGCACCGGCGTAAGCGCCACCGATGCCGGTGAAGTGTGGCATCTGCTCGACCAGCGGATGGACATGGGTACCACGCACCTGGATGTGACCCAGTTCAACCGGGCTAACCTGGACCGCTACAACACCATGATCATGGTGAGTGGCAACTACAGTGCCCTTAACAAAGAAAAACTGAAAGCCTGGGTGGAAAAAGGCGGTGTGCTCATTGCCTGTGAAGACGCCGTGGAGTGGTGTGCTGCCAATGGCCTGGCCCGGCTGGACATGAAGAAAGTGGCCTCGGCCACAGACAGCCTCAAGAAAGTGACCTATGCCGATAAAGAGCAGATCGACGGGGCACAGCGTATGGCCGGCGCCATCTTCCGTGCCGATATAGATCTCACGCATCCGCTGATGTACGGCTATACCCGGCCATATATGGACCTGTTCAAAACCAATAATGT
The DNA here is from genome assembly GCA_025455205.1 of Chitinophagaceae bacterium. Taxonomy (GTDB): domain Bacteria; phylum Bacteroidota; class Bacteroidia; order Chitinophagales; family Chitinophagaceae; genus Phnomibacter. The sequence goes on from JALOMZ010000343.1 coordinate 1,355, forward strand.
ATTTGTGCAGGTACCCAAGAATCCCTATGCTGCACCGGTGAAGTTTGGCAGTGCCCCCCTGCAGAGCGGATACATTACCCGGCAGAATTATGCCGCCCTGAAAAACTCCGCCTCCGTGGTGGTGCAAACCGCCGGCGCAGGCCGGGTGATCATGATGGCCGATAATCCCAATTTCAGGGCTTTCTGGCTGGGAGCCAGCAAGATGTTCATGAATGCCATTTTCTTTGGCCGCAATATAGATGCTGCTTCAGCAAGGGCTGAGGATTAAGGGGAGCATAATGATCCAAAGCAAAAAGGACCGGAGCAATCAACAGCTGTTCCGGTCCTTTTTTTATTGATGATTGGTTACAGCAGGTCTTCATTGTACAGCACCAGGTTCTCGCCGCTCAGGGTGAGCGAGAAGTTGTACTGGCTCAGGGCACCAAACACGGCATGGCTGGTGCCTTTGCGGTATCGGTCGTGGGTTTCCACTATCAGGATCCTTGTGCGGGGCAGCCAATAGGAAAAGTTGTGCTCGAACAGTTCCTTCTCGGCGCCTTCAATGTCTATTTTCAGAATATCTATGATATCCGTATCCATTTCCTGCATGATGCCGGGTATGGTATAGGCATTGATCATATGTTCACCTTCACCCGGCTCTACCATATAGGCAGCTTCACCCAGGCCTTTGTCTACCAGGTTGATGGGAGCGGGCTCATGCCAGATGGCTCCCTGCACCATCCTGATATTGGGATAGGGACGGGTATTTTTCACCGCCTGGGTATTGTTGCCTGCTTCGGGCTCCAGGGCAAATATGCGGGCCGAGGCAAACCGGTTGGCAAAGAGAATGGAGGCATATCCCACATTGGCGCCCAGGTCAATAATCGTTGACGGTGTGAAGGGTACATCAATATCATACTCCCGGTCAATGAACAGTTGCTCAAAGATCTTGGCATCGCCCCCTTTTCTGAAATAAACCGGGTGCTTCAGGAATGGCAGGCGGATGGGCGCACGCGAACCCGATTTGAAATGCCAGTACATCCTGATACCGGTGAGAAGTCCGCGTTGCCGGATGAAAGCGGGTAGTCTGCTGCCCATATGCTGCTCCTGTGGAATGATCGGTTGAAGACAGGAAATATATATAGATTAATTTACAATAGGGGAATTTGCGGAATGGCTGATGAAAACGCCAGGTTGCTGGCAAGCCATTTCCAAGCAATTTTATTAACTGCTTTCGCGGTCATTAATCCTTGTTTAGCTGTTTCTTTGGATAAGGTAACCCTTGGCATGGCTTCTGCCATCACTCAAACATCGTTATTATGAGATCCTTGCTGCTGCCCCTGTTTTTGCTGGCTGTTTACAACGCTGATGCCCAGCAAACCTTAACCCGCTATGTAGATCCGTTTATTGGCACCGGTGCCCACGGGCATACCTATCCCGGCGCTACGGTGCCTTTTGGCATGGTGCAACTGAGTCCCGATAATGGTACACAGGGATGGGACTGGTGCAGTGGTTACCATTACAGCGATTCTGTTATTGCAGGCTTCAGCCATACCCACCTGAGCGGCACGGGTATTGGTGATCTGTGCGATATTTCCGTAATGCCCATGGCTGGCCGGCAGCCGGATACCGGGCGTTATCGCGCATCATTCTCGCATCAGCAGGAAAAGGCATTTCCCGGCTATTACCAGGTATTGCTGCAGGATTCGAAGATCAATGTGGAACTGACCACTTCCGAGCGGGTGGGTATGCACCGGTATACTTTTCCCAATGCAACTCAGGCCTCCATCAAGGTAGACCTGGGCTTTGCCATCAACTGGGATAAGCCGGTTGATTGCCATATCCGTCAAATCAGTGCCACGCGTTTTGTGGGATACCGTAAAAGCAC
>JALOMZ010000030.1 GCA_025455205.1 Chitinophagaceae bacterium
GAATTGCTCTCCGAGGAGGACGACAGGATTTGGACTGGGATTATACTTGGACAAAGCCACCGATTTTTTGATCTGCAGACTGTCTCTCCAGAAATTCACGGCTTCGCTTTTTATGCCATCCTGTGGCCCCATCTGGGTGCCATGCGGCTGCCGGTAGCCGTATACTGCCTGGTCATCACCATCATGCTGCTGCAGGCCCTGGCCACACGCCCGGGAGCCGGTGACCGGTCATTCAGGTATTTTACCATGGGGGCGGCCCTTTTCGTACTCTCTGATTCCGTTCTGGCCTTCGATAAATTCTATGCGTCATACCCGGGGCTGGGCCTGGTGGTAATGGCCACCTACGGGTGTGCCCAATGGCTTATTGTACAGGGAAGTATGCGCAGCCGGTGAAGACTAAAAAGTCTCATGATTATACACTATTGTCAAATGGCAGACACTTTCTCCAGCAGTGTTTGATGCACCTGCAGCACCTGTGGTATCAACAGCTGCTGCTCATCATTGGCCAACACAAAATCGCAGAGTTTCATCTTCAGCGATTCATCAATTTGCTTGTCCATGCGGGCCAGCACCTCCTGACGGCCCGCCCCGTCGCGTTGCATCACCCGCTGCAGGCGCAGGTTTCGGGGAGCAAATACCCCAACGATATAGTCCATCTCCCCCGCCGACCCTGATTCAAAAAAAAGGGCGGCCTCCTTTAATACATAAGGATAACGCTGCTCCTGCCGCCGGGCTTCCATCCACTGCGCGGCATGTGCTATCACGGCCGGGTGCACCAGGCTGTTGAGCAGCCGCACCCTGGATTCATCGCCAAATACCTGTGCAGCCAGCCAGGCGCGGTCCAGCTGGTTATTGCGGTATGCCGCTTCCCCAAAATGACGGATGATCTGTTGGCGCAGCGGGCCATCTTCCTGCATCAGCCTTTTGGCTTCCGCATCGGCATAGTACACGGGTAGTCCCAGCACTTCAAAAATGCGCGACACCACCGATTTCCCGGAACCAATACCGCCCGTAATGCCTACTTTCAGCATATCCAAAACCTTTGGGTTATTGCGCCATGTTGCAAGGCCCTCATTGCCTGCGCTGCTCCATGGTAACGGAGTCGGTGGGCATGGGTTTCATGAGCGGCTCGGTCTTATCCTTTTTCCCAAAAACACTCACGTTCACATAACGCTTGGGATGCATGCGTACATCCTGCAGCAAGAGGTTGAGGCTATTGAGCGTATTGTTCAGGTCATCGTACAGCTTGCGGTCGTTCATGAGCATGCCCACCGTACCCTCTTTGCTGTTAACGCGCTCCACTGTGGTTTTAACATATTCCAGCGTGGAAGAGAATTCGGCCAGAGCCTTTTCCAGTTCGAGCGTGCTCAGCGTTTGCGATGTTTTCTCCAGGTTGGCCACAATGCCGGTTATCTTTTCCTTGTTGGCTGCCAGGGTGCCCGACACCTGCTGCAGGTTATCGGCCGTTTTGGCAATGCTTCCGGTTTGGGCATCCAGCAGGCCGTTGACCGAGGCCAGGGTGCGCGTGAGTTCGCCCGAAGCCACACTCAGGTTGGCAAGGGCTGTGCGAATGTTCTCCTGCTCCCGGCTCGTGATGGTACGGTTTACTTTGCCGGCCACTGAATCAAGGGAAGTCAGCAATTTGTCGAGGGCGCGCTGCGTGGGACCCAGTTTGTCGAAAATGCTGCCAAAGAAACCCGGCGAACTGGAGCTCTGAATGGTATCTCCGGGCTGCAGAAAGGTGCGGGCATCTCCCTTAACCAGCTCAATAGCCGGTGTACCCAGCGGATTACCCTTGATCAGCGCCACCGAGTTGGAGGGCACTTTCACCTTTTCCGTGAGGCGAATGGTTACCAGCACGGCATTCATTTCCTCATCTGCCGGCTCTGTAGCATACACATTACCAATGGCCAGCCCGTTCATGATCACCGGGTTGGAAGGCACCAGCCCTTCAATGGCTTCAAAGCGGGCGTAGAAGCATGAGCGGTAAAACTCATGCCCTGTTTAGCCTATTTTTTTTAACGATTATCTATTGTCCGGGGGTTTCTCCCTGGGCCGTAATGGTTTTTTCCGGATTTTCAAGCATCGCCTTGTAACGCTTCACGGCATTCACAATGCCCCGGGCCACTTCCAGCTGACCAGCCTCACTGGCCAGGTAAGCTTCCTCTTCCGGATTGTCAATGAAGCCGGTTTCCACCAGGATGGAGGGCATTTGCGTGGCCTGCAGCACCCAGATGCCATCCCAGTCGCGCTGCAATACGCCCCAGCTGCGGCGGCCGGAACGGGCAAATTCTTCTTCTACAAAGGAGGCCAGGGTGAGGCTCTTCTGGAAAAAATACTTGGTATACTGCTGGGCGCGAATGCGGGCTTCCACAGGATCCATCTGGATCATCTCCTGGTCCAGGGTATCGCGTTCGCCGGTGTCGTATATTTCGCTCTTGTTGCCCACGCTCTTCAGCTTGATATTGTACCAGTCGCGGGCCAGTATATAGGTTTGTGTACCACTTACGGTTGCAGGCAGCTTGTATTTTTCATACACCGGTACGGTGCGCGTTTTGGCTATTTTCTTCCGCTTTTTGCCTTTGCCGGAATACACATAATAAGTCTGCTGTTTGGTGCCCACCTGCTTTTTTGCATACCGCTGGTTGGCTGCCGTGGCATTCAGGTGGATGGAGATGAAGAGGTCGCCGCCGCTGCGGTTGGCATAGTCGGCCCGCCAGCGCAATGCGGCATTGATGGAAGACTGGTTGCCGGGCAGTTCATCCTGCTCACGGGTCATCAGCACATTGAGGTCTGGTATTTCCTGCTTCATCAGGTCGCGCACCCGCAGGCTGATCTCCAGCGCCAAAATGGCTTCACGCGACAGCTCTCCCCGGGCGCCACCGTCATGGCCGCCATGACCGGCATCCACAATCACCGTCTTCAGGGGGGGCTTCTGATCGTTGCCCGGACCCCGGCCAACAGCCCAAATGGAACAGAGGGTAAACCACAATAAAACAGTAGTTTTCAGCATCTTTGCCATTTTACACTTTATACTAATCTTCACAAGGACGGTTCTGTTTAATACTACTTTCGCTTACCAACACTATGGCATCCCAGGCTCGTGAAAATAAAACAAAGGTACCCCTTGCAGTCATATGCATTTTTCCACTTTTGTTTATAACGTGTTACAGTTGGGGACAGATTGACACCAGCCGGGTCAGGAAAGACAGTTTAACAAAAACTTTGCCCCGCGATACCACCAAAGTGCTTCCTGCCGGGCAGGACAGCACCGTTTCTGTTACCGACACACTTAACCTGCCTATTTCCACCGACAGCCTCGATGCTCCGGTGCGATACGAAGCCGTGGACAGCGGCGTGCTCGATATCCCCAACCGCAAGTTCTTCCTCTACGGCAAGGCCCATACCTCCTACCAAACCCTCGACCTGAAAGCGGGCACCATTGAACTCGACAACCAGAGCAACACAGCCCGCGCCTATTTTGTGCGCGACAGTACCGGCAAGGTGCTGGACCGGCCCGTGCTGGTAGATGGCGATATGACCTCGGAGAGTGACTCGATGTTCTACAACTTCAAAACACAGCGGGGTCTCACCAAGAGCACTTATACCAAACAGGGCGAGATGTTTGTGTATGCCGAGCGGATCAAAAAGACCAGCGCTTCGGCCTTCTTTGCCTCCCGCGGGCGCTTCACCACCTGCAACCTGGACACCCCCCACTTTGCCTTCCGGTCGCCCAAGATGAAACTGGTGAACAACAAGTGGGCCTACAGCGGATTGGCCTACCCGGAATTTGAGGGCGTGCCCATACCAGTGGGCCTGCCATTTGGCATATACCCCCTGAGCCAGGGCCGCCATTCGGGCCTGATTGCACCCCAGTTTACCACCACCGAAAATTTTGGCGTGGGCCTCGAAGGACTGGGCTACTACAAAGTGCTGAACGACTATTTTGATGCCACCATCCGCACCAATATCTACAGCTATGGCGGCTATGCCATCAACCTCAGCCCCACCTACCGCGTGCGCTACCGTTACAACGGCGGCGTGCGGTTCAGCTACCAGAATACCCGCATCAACTTCAAGGGCGATCCCGATTTTGTAAGTACCAAAACATTCAACTTTTCCTGGTTCCACTCCATGGACGGCAAAGCCCGGCCCGGCACCAATTTCAGCAGCAACATCAATTTCGGCAGCGTCAAATACAACCAGTACGTTCCCAACAACCCGCAGCTCAACTTCACCAACCAGATCGCCTCCAGTATCCAGTATTCCAAAACCTGGGGCAATGGCATGTATAACCTGAGCGTTACGGGCAACCACAGCCAGAACAACAATACCGGTCAGTACAATGTGAGCCTGCCCAATATCAACATGACAGTGAATACCTTCTACCCATTCAAGCCGAAGGAATCTGTGGGACAGGCCAAGTGGTATGAAAAGCTGGGTGTTGGATACAACGGGCAAATGCTAAACCAGTTCTCTTTCTTCGACAGCGACAGCCCCTATATCAAATACAATCTTCGTGAGATCATTGACACCATGCAATGGGGCGCCCAGCACCAGATCCCCATCAGCCTGGCCCTGCCGGCCCTGGGTCCCATCACCGTATCACCTTCCGTTAATTTCAGCGAACGATGGTACGGACAGCAGGTGTTGCGCCAATGGAACGACACCGCCGAAAAGGTAGACACCATCATCACCAAGGGATTCTTCGCGGCACGCGAAGTGAGCTTTGGCATCGGTGCCCAAACAGCCATCTTTGGCACCTTCAATTTTGGCAAGAACAGCAACGTACGCGCCATCCGCCATGTGATCCGCCCATCCCTGAGCGCCAACTATAAACCTGACCTTCAGAAAAAATACTACTACACCGCCCAGGTAGACACCAATGGCACCAAACTCCCCTTCAGCGTTTTTGACGGATCACTATATGCCCCCTTTTCCCAGGGCACATTTGGCGGCCTGAGTTTCGGGCTGCAGAACAACGTGGAAATGAAGGTGCGCGACAAGCAGGACACCACCGGCGAAAATGCCACCAAGAAGATCCGCCTCATTGATAACTTCTCCATTACATCTGCCTACAACTTTCTCAAGGATACGCAGCAGCTCGATCCATTCAACATCCTGGTGAGCACCACGCTGTTCGAGAAGATCAATATAACAGGCTCCACCCTGCTGAATCCCTATATACTCGACAGCATGGGGCGAAACACCAACAAGTACGCCTGGCAGGGCGACCGCTTTTCGCTGGGCACATTTACCGGTGGCAGCCTTTCCATAGGTGCCTCCTTCCAGAGCAAGAAGAAAGACGAGAAGAAGAATGAGAATGAAGGACGGGCGGCCAGTGATTATTACACCCCCGACGAACAAATGCGCCAGCAGGAATACATACGCAACAACCCGGCAGAATTTGCCGATTTTGAAGTACCCTGGAGCCTCACTGTTGGATATGCGCTGAGTTTCAGCCGGCGGCAGAAACCAGATTACAGCGGCTTCGAAACCAGCTTCTTCTCCAACCTCAACCTGCAGGGCGATTTCAATATCTCGCCCAAATGGAAAATGGGCGGCAGTGCCATTGTAGACCTAAAGGAAGCCAAAATAGGTACGCTCACCATGTTCCTGTCGCGCGAGCTGCACTGCTGGCAGCTGGCCATCAACATTGTACCCGTGGGATACTACCGGTCGTTCAATATTTCCATCAGCCCACGGTCCGCCATTCTGCGCGACCTGAAGGTGAACCGTGCCCGCACGTTCTACAACTAATACCCCGCCTGCATAACTGATCGTCAAAATCACACCCGGATGCAGACAAAGCATTCAGCCTATACGGATGTGCCAGCTGACTGATAGGGATATATCATGCATGCTTTATGATCCGGCTGAACCGCCGGGCGCAGAACGGACAAAAGGTATCAACGATTGCGTTCAATATAATCCCACATGGCGGATCGAACTTCTTCCTTGAGTTGCCCAAGCGTTTTGCCATCAGAAGATATGGCAGGCAACAGGTGCATTTCCAGGGCGGTGGGCCACAGAAAGAAAGGTACTGCAGGCGGCAGGGCCTTCTCTGTATGCAGTATCACCACCGGGATGATGTCTTTGCGGCAGTCCATGGCCAGGCGGAAAGCCCCGTCGTAGAAGGCTTTGAGCGGCTGACCGGTCCGGTTGCGCGTGCCCTCCGGATATACGGCCATGTTGAGCTGCTCCTTCAGCAATACCCGCTTCATGGCATCATAACTCCGCTTGCGGCTGGCATCGCTGCCACGGTCTACCAGCACGGAGCCGCGGGCATAGATCCATCCAAATAGGGGAATGCGGGCCATGCTTCGCTTTGCAATGGTTTTGTTGGGTCCGGGAAAGAAAGGGGTCAGCAGGGGCACGTCCATCAGCGACTGGTGGTTGGCAGTTACCACATAGCGCTTCGACGCATCATAATGCTCCCGGCCCGTAACCCGCATCGGACATCCGATACCATACAGGAAGAAGGTCATCCACCATTTGCTCAGGGCCTTGAAGGTTCTTACCCCATAAGGCTCTTTGATCAGAAAGGTGAAGGTGATGGGCCACACAAAAATGAGCAGCGTGGTGGCAAACAACACCAGGCCCCAGATGGCCCACAGGCGGCCCAGTATCTTCTTATAAAATGGCATATATAAAAATCAGGTTCTATGCAGGCAGTTTCCAGTCCACCGGATCCTTGCCCTGCTTCATGAGGTAATCATTGGCTTTGCTGAAATGCCGGCAGCCGAAAAATCCCTTGTCGGCACTGAATGGACTGGGATGGGCTGCCCGAAGAATCTGGTGCCGGAGGCCGTCGATCAGCGACTGCTTTTCCTGCGCAAAACGCCCCCACAACATAAATACCAATCCTTGCCGCTGCTCAGACAATATCCGTATAACCGCATCGGTAAACTGGTGCCATCCTATATGTGCATGACTGTTGGGTTCGTTGGCACGTACTGTGAGGGCGGCGTTGAGCAACAACACACCCTGGGTGGCCCAATGGGTGAGGTCGCCATGCGGGGGAATGGCCAGGCCTATATCCTGCCGCAGTTCCTTGAAGATATTGACCAGGGATGGCGGCGGTGTTACACCCCGGGGCACGCTGAACGACAAGCCCATGGCCTGGCCCGGACCATGGTAGGGATCCTGGCCCAGGATAACCACTTTCACGTTTTCAAAGGGGGTGAGCCGGAAGGCATTGAAAATAAGGGAACCGGGCGGGTAAATGGTCTTACCGGCCGCTTTCTCCGTTTTCAGGTGCACCACAATTTGTTGGAAATAGGGCTTGGCAAATTCCTCTTCCAGCCGGGGCTTCCAGCTTTCCGCTATTTGTACATCCATCCCTGCAAATGTAATGTTCCGGAGTCATGCAGTCCTGCTACCCTGCCCAAGGCAGCCGGCAACCCAATCAGGCATAGGCGCCGGCAGGCTCCGCTACGGCCCAACGCGCCCCCGTTTGCTGCAGGGAAGCCACGGTAGCCGCCAGCATGCATACCATTCGGTCTGCAACCGGCTGCTGCATTTCAGCTTCAAAGTGCCAGCCATCGGTGGTGTCCATGCGCAGGGCGAAACTACTGTTATGGTCATGCAATTGGATGGCTATGGTTTGTCGGGGCTGTGCAGAACTGTGGGCTACCCAACTGGCAGCCCCCTTGCGGTGGCAATGCAGCTGAAACAACGGCACGCCATAGAGGTTGGACACCGTAACCACATGGGCATTCAGCAGGTGCGGCTGCACCTGCAGCACTTCATGCACCGGTGCGCCTATGCGTACATAATCATCGTCGAGATTGAGCTTCACATCCAGTTCGAAGCGGCGGTTTCCATGGCTGGCAATCAGGGTCAGGTAGGCATCCATGCCTTAAAGCTACCACGCCAATGTTACCAAATTGTTAAGCACCTTGCCGGTGACGCTCCGTTTTTTCCACAGCCATGCCCGGGCCATTGTTTACACAATGCTGTTGAGGAACTCGCCCAGCGACTGCTCTGTGGGAATGCCCAATTTCTTGCGCAGGCGGTAACGCCCAATCTCCACCCCGCGGGTGGAAATATTCAACAGCTGCGCAATTTCCTTGGAAGACATTTTCAGCTGCAGATAGGCACACAATTTCAGGTCGTTATTGGTAAGCCCGGGATATTGCGCCCTGAGCTTCTTCAGGAAGTCATTGTTGATTTCATCAAATGAAGCTGCAAAACGGTCCCAGTCGGAATTGCTGCGCTCAATATCGGAGAGCAGGTGGATGGCCTTTTTAATGTCTTCATTACCCGCATTGCTCTTGTACAGCCGCTGAAGTTCCTCTTTCACTTTGGCGAGGGCATCCGAACGCTCTACCAGGTGCATGGCTGTATCGGCCAGTTCACGGTTCTTGAAAGACACTTCACTGGCCAGCTTTTCATTCTGCAGGCGAATGATCTCCTTCTCATTCTTCTCCAGTTCCAGCTGGTGCAGCACCCGCAACTGCTCCTGCTTCTCCTCATACAGGCGGCGCTGCCGGGCCAGGTTGCGGTGGTGCCAATGCCGAAGCCAGTATGCAAAGGCTATCAGCATGAGCGCATATATTCCATACGCCAACCCCGACTTGTACCAAGGGGGTGCCACCACAAAGTGGTAGGCCAAAGCCTCCGATTCCGTGCCCAGGTTGCTGCGCGCCTTCACCCGAAACACATAATCGCCGGGAGGCAGGTTGGTATAGTCTTTTTCTGTCCTGGTGTTCCACCGGCTCCATTCGCGATCGTATCCTTCCAGCAGGAAACTGTATTCCACATTGTCCTGGTAACCATATGCCGGCGAACTGAATTCGAAATGCAGGGCATTCAGCCGGTAGGGCAGCCGGAATTTCTCCCTTTCCCCCCTGGACTTTGCAGCAGGGTCCGACTGGCTGAATCCGTTGCTGATGAGGCTGTCTGTTTCCCCAAAAGCATGTACGGCCGACAACAGGATGCGCGGACGCCGGCTGGCCTGCAGGTATCGGGCCAGGTTGATTTGGATAAACCCGTTTTCAGCCCCTACAAAAATGTTTTCGCGGTTATAGGGGTACACATTTTCAAATCCCGACAATATGCGCCCGGCCAGTTCCGGAAAGAAAGTAACGGTATAGGCATCTTTTCCTTTGGCCTGCGGCACCAGCACTCCCAGCCGCTTGCCGGATACGAACCAGATATGGCCATCGGCATCCTCCTTCAGGTATCGCACGGGCATAGTGCCCAATGCCGGCGCCAGAAAGGGCGAAGGGGCAAAGCGTCCGGTGGCCGCATTGAATTCATATACGCCTGCCTCGGTAGCAAAAACCACCCGCCTTTCTATCTGAAACACATGGTTGTCGAGCGCCGATGGCAATCCGTCCTTATCCGTGTAAAGCCGGGTGCTGTATTGCATGGAATCGCCCGACAGGCTGATCTGGTAAATTCCCCGGTAAGGATGCGAAGCCCAAATCCGGTTCTCATTGTCCATGGCCAGGAATCGGAGCGATTCGCGCGTGCCCCGGAGGTTGGGCAACGCCTCAAACCCCGCCTGCCGGTAACGGAGCATTTTCAATCCGGTATAGTTACCCACCAGCACCCTGCTCACCGGTGCCACCTTACCCAAAGCTAAAAAGAGCCAGGAGGCATCCGGAGATATCCGCCGGGCTTCCTGGCCGCTTATTTCAAAAGTGCCTTCATTATGGGCCAGCAGCAGTTGACGGTTAATTTCATCAATGCGGTAATTCAATCCCTGGCTGTTGGCTATTTGCCGGAACTGGCCCTTGGAAAAACTCAGGTCGGGATTGCCGGGCTGCAGCGGCACTGAATAGGCACCGTCTGATGTGGCCAGGTACAGTTGCCCGTTGAAAATTCGGGCAGAATAGCCTGCCAGCTCATTGGTGAGGCTGGGCCTTATATATTTTACCGGTGTATTGTAGGCAATGAGGCTGATGCCATGGCTGGTTCCTGCCCACAGGTTGCCATCCTGGTCTACCCGCACACAGAGAATATTGTTATCCTGCAGCCCCTCTGAAATGGAAATACGCTGCACCATCTGCCCGGCGCGGTCCAGCACCAGGCAGCCCTGGTTGGTGGTACCCATCACAAATTCCTTGTTGTTGAGCCCCGTCATGGCATAGGTGAATCCCGCCAGGGAAACCCTCGCCGGCTCATATGGCTGCAGGCTATCGCCGGCCAGCAGAAAGAGGCGGTTGGAATAGGTGGCCAGCAAAATACTATCGCGTCCCAGCAGCATGGCCCCCTGCACGGCATCGCTGCTCACCAAACGGGCATTTTGCGCCGGAAGCCATTCCTGGCCATTCCAGCTGAACAGGCCCTCGCGACTATCCTGGGCCAGCAAACGCCCCCCGACCTCCTGCAAAAAAACCCATTCATTAGGCGAACGGTACACCTGCACGGTGTTGTTCACCAGCTCGAAAATGCGGTCGAGGGCCCGGAAGAAAACAGACTCTCCATGAAAGGTGATGTCCCATATATCGGCAAAATCACGGGATGCAGCCGGAATCAGGCCCAAAAGGGACTTGTATTGCAGCGACCCCTGTGACCCAGGCACAAAATAACCGGCCTCGCCCTGGCCACCCACAAACACCCGGCCACTGCTATCCAGCCGCACAGAGCGCATGATGGTTTTGTTGGGCAGGGGAAACAGCTTCCAATACGACCCATCGTATACCAGCAGGCCTTCATTGTTGGCAAAGTACATGCGGCCGGCAGCATCCTGGTCAATATCCCAGGTCTGACTGCCGCCCCGGAAGTCACGCTTGCTGAAATTCCTGATCAAAGGCAGACCAATGGTATTCTGCGATAACACCACCTCCTGCAAACAAAAAACCAGGCAAAGCAGCCAGCCCATTTTCATACTATAAAGATAAAAAAATTTATGATGTAGTAATGATGTAGATCTTTCTTATTGATAATCAATTAAATAAAAAATAATGATGTAGTCAAGTAGGGGCAACTGTTGTGGACGCCGGCCTATGGGCATGGTATCTTTATGCTCGGATTTTATTCTGATCTCTCACAAAACTCGACTTGCTTATGAAACAGCCATTGCAGCAGTTCGTCCTTTTTCTAGGTCTGCTCGGTTTGTCCGTTCTGGCATTTGCACAAAACAGGACCGTTACCGGAAAGGTAACCGACGACAAGGGCGCAGCCCTTTCCAAAGTCTCTATTATGGTAAAAGGTGGCAGTCAGGGTACTGCCAGCAACGAAACGGGTGAATTCACCCTGCAGGTACCCGCCACAGCCACCACGCTGGTGGTTTCCGCCATCGGCTTTGAAAGCCGGGAGGTAGCCATAGAAGGCGCCTACCTTAACATTACGCTCACCGCCACCGCAGGCAAACTGGACGAAGTGGTGGTAGTAGGCTATGGTACCCAGAAAGTGACCAAGGTATCTGGCGCCATTTCCACCGTAAAAGGGACGGAAATTGAAAAATACCGCCCGGTTCGTACCGAAGATGCCCTCCAGGGTCGCGCTTCGGGTGTTACGGTGGTATCGCCCGGATCGCCGGGTGCCAAGCCCACAGTACTCATCCGGGGTATTCCTTCCTACACCGGCACCGACCCGATTGTGGTGGTAGACGGTTCCATCCAAACCCTGGATGACCTGAATGCGATCAACGCCGCCGATATTGAATCGGT
>JALOMZ010000344.1 GCA_025455205.1 Chitinophagaceae bacterium
GTGAAACGATGGGCTGGCCTTGTGTCTTCTCCCAGCTTTGCCAAAAAAGTACAAGGGAAAGTCAAAATCCATGAACAGACCCTTTGTATTCCATAATAATTTTCCTGCCCGATTGAACGCTTTGCATATTTAGCTCCAACGTGCGCTATATTGAAGTGCCGGGGAGTATTGAATTGAAAGTGAGCCTTATTTTCTTATACTAAAATTTCCGTATATGTCTATTGTAACCGGCCGTAAAGAATATTTCCAGGGGATCGGGAAGATCCGTTTTGAAGGTCCAGATACAGACAATCCGCTGGCCTTTCGTTGGTATGATGAAAACCGTGTGGTGGCAGGTAAGCCCATGAAGGAGTGGTTGCGTTTTGCCTGCGCCTATTGGCATAGTTTCTGCGGCAGCGGTGCCGATCCTTTTGGCGAGGCTACGCATCTTTTCCCCTGGAATGAGGCAGCCGATGCAGTGGATCGGGCGAAGGCCAAGGCGGATGCCGCTTTCGAATTCATGACCAAGCTGGGTTTGCCATTTTACTGCTTCCATGATGTGGATGCCGTGGAATACACCAATGATATTGCCGACAACGAAAGGCGCCTGGAAGCCATCACGGCCTACCTGGGCGAGAAGCAGCAGGCCAGTGGCATCCAGCTCCTCTGGGGCACCGCCAACCTGTTTTCGCACCGCCGCTACATGAATGGTGCTTCCACCAACCCCGATTTTGCCGTGGTAGCCCATGCAGGCGCACAGGTGAAAGCGGCCCTTGACGCCACCATTGCCCTGGGTGGCCAGAACTACGTGTTCTGGGGCGGCCGCGAAGGCTACATGAGCCTGCTGAACACCAACATGAAGCGGGAAAAGGAGCACCTGGCCCGTTTCCTGCACATGGCGAAGGATTATGCGCGCAAGAATGGCTTCACCGGCACTTTCTTCATTGAACCCAAGCCCTGCGAGCCCAGCAAACACCAGTACGATTACGACTCCGAAACCGTTATTGGTTTCCTGCGCCAGTACGACTTGCTGAATGATTTCAAACTCAATATTGAAGTAAACCATGCCACGCTGGCCGGCCACACCTTCCAGCATGAACTGCAGGTGGCTGCCGATGCGGGCCTCCTGGGCAGCATTGATGCCAACCGCGGCGATTACCAGAATGGCTGGGATACCGACCAGTTCCCCAACAACATCAATGAGCTGGTAGAGGCTATGCTGGTGATTGTGGAAGCCGGTGGTTTTGCCGGTGGCGGCATCAACTTCGACGCCAAGATCCGCCGCAACTCTACCGATCCTGCCGATCTGTTCTATGCCCATATTGGCGGCATGGACGAGTTTGCCCGCGCCCTGGTGATTGCAGATAAGATCCTCACCTCTTCTCCATACCGTAAAATGCGTGCCGACAGGTATGCTTCGTTCGACAGCGGTGCTGGTGCTGCCTTTGAGAATGGTCAGCTGTCGCTGGAGGACCTCCGGAATATGGCAGCGGAGTCCGGTGAGCCGGCCGTTATCAGCGGCCGCCAGGAGTTGTATGAACTCATCATCAACCGGGCCATCTGATCAAGTATTATTTGTTGTGGTGAATGGCGGGGCTTCGGCCCCGTTTTTCATGCTGCCACTGACTGGTTATTCTTATTCCATCGCTGGCAGGTGCATGGCCGCCCACTCTTCTTTGGCAGGACCATAAATGCCAGGTACCATCAGGCCCGCCTGGCGCATCAACACGGTCATCTGAGCCCGGTGATGGATCATATGTACCAGTATCACCCACAGGGAGAAACTGTTCTTCCAGGGTTCGCCATAGAGCATGATTTCCTGCTGCAGGGATGCATCGTTCCAATGCTGGCGGATGGCATCGGTCATTTGCCGGTTGCAGCGCTCAAAGTGTGCCGTCAGCTCCTGCACGGTTGTGTAGGCTGGCTGTTCTTCTGCAATGCCCAGGCCCAGTTTGTGCGGCATTTCAGTAAGGGTTTCTATCAGGTGATTGGCCAGCCGGCCCAGCGTACGGCCACCAGGTACCACTGCCTGCTGCAGGGAGGCATCGGTTAAATGCGAAAAGATCTTCAGGGTATTGGCCGATTCTGTTTCCCATACGGAAAAGAATTCATCAAGACTGTGAAACATACCGTTGGTTTTCCGTAAGGTACTTTGTTTTGGGGAGGATAGAAAGGGGAAAGGTTTGGGCGGGTTCACAAAAGGACAAAGGAGCAGCTGTACAGCCACTCCGTTGTTCTTTATCGGTAATGCGGTTGAAGACCGGTATGACTTGCAATTGATCGGGCCGATGCAGATGAAGGGCAAGAGCGCACCGGTGATTGTGTCGGCGGTGTTGGGGCCGAAGGTTCCCGACTCTGGCACGCCTTACCGTGGAATGGCTGCGCTAGGGGCGGCGGCGGCTGGAGGGGCGTCTTATGGGGCTATCCCGCTGACTACGGCTCTCGGGGTTGCTGCTGCGCCGCTGCTGTATTCCTCGCCGGCTCAAAAGGCGATGGTTGCGGCGTTGGCTCGCAGGCCGGAGGCGGTCAAGCAATTGGGGCGGGTCACGGCGCGCGGGACTCCGTTTGTCACGGCTCCCGCCATTGCCACGATGCTAAACGCGCCGCAGCAGTAGGCGCTTGAGCCTGCCTTCGGGCAGGAACCAGATCACCAGATACCGGCAGAACAGCAGGAAGGTAAGGGCTCCAAGCACGACAAAGGGCTTGATAGCCATGGCAATAAGCCAATGGTTCATCGAACCTGATACCCCTGCGCCTGCGCCTGCGTCATGCAGTCTTGATACGCCTTGTGAGACACGGTAGCCCGGTATCCGGCGCCTCCCTCATCTCGGCAAAGCCAAGTCTTGTCGTCCTTCACAAGGACGGTCTGCTTGCTGAAAGCGCAGCCTGCAAGCAAGAAACACACCAGTAAAACACGCATTTTCCACCTCCGGCCCGACAGGATAGCACTTGTCGGGTCTTTGTTTTTTGGAGTTCTGATGAGCAGAGACGGAAACGGGACGTACAACCGTGCGGTAAGCCCCTATCAGGCCGGGACGGTCATCTCAGCGACTACCGTCAATACCGAGATGAACGACGTTGCTTCTGCTCTCACGCAGAGCCTGTCCAAAGACGGGCAGACCACTCCGACGGCTGACCTGCCGATGGGTGGTCAGAAGCATACAAACGTTTCCAACGCCACCGCACGAAACAATTACGCGGCAGCGGGCCAGGTGCA
>JALOMZ010000345.1 GCA_025455205.1 Chitinophagaceae bacterium
CGGCATTTCCTTTTTCTACAGCCTCAATGCCATTGGTGCCCAGCGCAAGGTGAGCTGTAACCTCCGCAATGTTCCCCTGCGAAACGCCCTGGACCAGTTGTTGCCGCCGTTGCGCATACAATACAAGTTGATGGATGAGCAGGTAATTCTCTATGCCCTGCCGCATAAGAGCAGCACCCCGGAAGAGACGGCCCGCGCCGAAGGGACTGACACGATGGCCGCAAAAGCTGAAAGCCCTACCGTGGTGCGCACCATCAGTGTTATTCGGGGCAAGGTAATGACCCTGCAGCGCCAGCCATTGGAAGGCGCCAGCGTGCTAGTGGCTGGTACAAAAATGGGAACAGTTACCGATGCCGACGGGCTTTTTATTCTGGAAGCAGAACTGCCGGCAGGAGAACTGCAGGTTTCCTATACCTCTTATCAGGCTGCAACCAGCCCATTTAAAGGATCCGGTTGGTTGCCAGATATCCTGTTGCAGCCCGTTACAGCTGATATGGGCGAAGTGGTGGTGATTGGATATGGAACCCAGACCCGACGTTCCATCACCACTGCTACCTCCACCGTTCGGGGCAAGGATATTACTGACGCCCCGGTAACCACCATAGATGCCGCCTTGCAGGGGCGGGCCACCGGGGTATTGGTATCGCAGCAGGGAGGTACACCCGGTGCCCCGGTGCGCATCCAGGTGCGGGGTACCAGTTCCATTTCCAGCGGCACAGAGCCTTTGTACATTGTAGACGGGGTATATATTTTCCAGGATTTGACAGGCATAGGGGAAGGGAATACCTCGAATGCGGTGAACCCCCTGGCCACCCTCAATCCGGATGATGTGGCTTCCATTGAGATCCTGAAGGATGCTGCAGCCACGGCCATCTACGGTGCCCGGGGAGCCAATGGGGTAATTATCATTACTACGAAGCAGGGACGAAAAGGACAGGGCAACATCTCCCTCACGCTGAACCAGGGGCGCACCACGCCCACCAATTTGCTGGAAAACGCATCCGGATCCGAATGGCTGGCTACGGTAGACCAGGCCCGCACCAATACAGTGGGCTTTGGTATTTCGCCGGGCCAGGAGCTCTTCAATCCGCTCACCCTGGTGTCAAATTCATTGCCAACGCCCGCTGGTATCACAGGTCCCCAATTTGGGCCCAACACCAGTTTCACCCGGGAACTGGCTGAACAAACCAATACCAACTGGCGGGATATGCTGCTGCAGCAGGGGCATATTACCGACCTCAAACTGTCTGCCAGCAACGGCTTCCAGCAGGGCAATTTCTACCTCTCCGGTCAGTACTGGGATGAAACGGGTATCCTTACCAATCAACGGTTGCAGCGTTTTTCCTTCCGTGCCAACCTCGACTTCAGCCCATCGCCCAAATGGCGGTTTGGATCGAGGTTTGCACCCGGTGCCGTAACCAACCGCTTTGCTCAGGTGGGTACAGGCCATAACGGTACCTTACTGGGACGAAGCAATACCGGGGCCACAGGCGGCTGGGCACAGGTATATCGCGAAGCCCTGCCCATCATGCCTGTATACAATACCGATGGCAGTTACTTCGACCCCATGCGGGGCCGCAATGTGGCGGCCGGGGCTGATCCGGACAACTTCAACAGCCAGCAGCAACAGCAGCGTTTTGTGGGGAATGCCTTCGTGGAATTCAAACCGGCAAAGGCATTTACCCTGCGGGGGGAAGGCGGCGCCGATTTCCTGAACGCCCTGAGCCGCTATTGGGTAAGCGATGTGATCAGGTATAACCGCTACGCCAGCGAGACTGGCGCTTTTATAAGCAATTTGTCGGCCACCGCGTATGCCACCTACACGTCAAACTGGAAAGGCCCGCATGACCTCTCTGCCACCGGCGGTGCCGAATGGCAAAAAACCACTTACCGCAGAAATTTCTATACGTTTGAAGGCGTACAGGGCAGCCAGCAGGAAATAGGCGAGATCAGCAATGGCAGCCAGACCCTGGCAGCCGTTTCCGGCATTTTCCCCGATCAAATGTTCAGTTCCCTTTTTGTTCGCGGGCAGTATAGCTACGACCGCCGCATTCTGGCTTCCTTCAGCCTGCGCCGCGATGGGTCCTCGGTGTTCAGCCCCGGTAACCGCTATGGATATTTTCCCTCTCTTTCGGCAGGCTGGGTACTCTCAGATGAGCACTGGTTTCGCGGTTCCTCCCTGGCCAATACCATCTCCTTGCTGAAACTCCGCAGCAGTTATGGCCAAACGGGCAATGCCGCCATCCCGGCCTTCGCCTATCTGAGCAATTTTGTGAACTGGCCCGTGTACGGGCAGTCGCCGGCCCTGTCGCTCAGCGTATTGGGCAACCCCGATATTCGCTGGGAAAAGAACAACCAGCTGGATGCGGCCCTGGAAGCAGGCTTCTGGAACAACCGGCTGCATACTTCCATTGAAGGTTTTGTAAGGGTGTCGGAAGATATGCTGCTCAATGTGCCGGTGGCACCCACTGTGGGTATTGGTGCCGGTAACCAAAGCGTCATTGTAAACATCGGTAATTTACGCAATGCGGGTATTGAGTGGGAGCTGAATGGCGTGATTTTGGAGAGTCACAAGCGGAAAGACAGGCTGCGCTGGAGCGCCAGCCTCAACTTCAGCTGGATCAAAGACAGGGTACTGAAGCTGACCGATAATTTTACGTCGTTGCCGGTGGGCGATTTTCCTGTGGCCAATGGCATCCAGCAGGGGGTGGGCATCACCCAGATCGGCGGCAGGCTGGGTGCATTCTATCTGGCGGAGTATGCCGGACTGGACAGCGAAGGATTTGAAACCATCTACGAGGTGGATAAAGAGGTGTTGCGGTCAACGGGGCGCACCGTGCGCAGCGGCCAGGTAATACGGGCCACCAGCGCTAATATCCTCAATAACCGCATGGTGCACTACAACAAGACCGGCCTGCCTACCTGGTATGGCGGCCTTTCGCAAACGCTGCAGTGGATGGGGCTGGAGCTGCGTGCGCACCTTACCTTCCAGGGCGGAAATTATATTTATGATGGCAGGGAGGAAAATGCCTCTTATGTGCGTACGGGAAACAATGTGCTGGTGCCTGGTTTGCTAGAGAACAGCTGGCGGCCCGACAGACCCAACGCCTCCCTGCCCCGCCTCACCTGGAACATGCGCGACAACAGTTTTGATGCCAACGGTGTGCCCTCGCCGCAAACCATGGGATCGCGCAC
>JALOMZ010000346.1 GCA_025455205.1 Chitinophagaceae bacterium
ATCCTGGTGAGCTGGGGCATCGCCTTCTTCGAATACTGCCTCATGGTGCCAGCCAACCGCTTCGGGTACAGCCACTCCGGCTTCAGCGCCTTCCAGCTCAAGGTGATACAGGAAGTGATCACCCTGGCGGTGTTTACCGTGTTTGCCGTATGGATATTGAAAGAAAAACTGGAATGGCGCTACCTGGCCAGCTTTGCCTGTGTGCTGGGGGCCGTATATTTTGCCTTCAAAAAATAAATTACATCATGCGCACGCTGAGTTCTTGCATAATGGCCCTGCTTTTGGCCGGCCAGTTACAGGCCCAGGAAGTATACCTGGTTGATTTCACCCTGGTGGGAGATAAGGCATTGGTGCAGCGGGTGCAGAATATTTCCCGCAACCCGGGATACGACAACCAGCCGGCTTTTTCGCCCGACGGCCTGTTTCTCTATTATGCTTCCGTTCGCAACGGCCAGAATGATATCCTGCGCTACGGGTTGGCCGACACCAGCAAAACCTGGATCACCCAAACCAGTGGCAGTGAATATTCTCCTACACCACTTCCGGCCGGGCCCGGACTGTCGGCCATCAAGCTGGACCCCGACGGATACCAGCGCCTCTGGAGGTACAGTGCTACCGGGCAGGACAGTTCGCTGGTGCACCCCGATCTGAAAATAGGATACCACCTCTGGCTGTCGAAAGACAGTATGGTCTGCTTCGTACTAGATACAGAGCGCTCCAATTCTCTCAATATCATTGATCTTGCCAAAGGGGGTCGCCAACAGATCCACCAGCAACCCGGGCGATCCATTCACAAAATACCCGGCAAAGCGGCATTCTCCTATGTAGACAAATCCGAATCCACCCATTGGAAAATAATGGAATACGATTTGTCGTCAGGAGAGGTGAGATCCATCACCCGTACGATCAACGGGTCTGAGGACTATTGCTGGACGCCCGCCGGCAATATCCTGATGGGGCAGGGTTCTATGCTGTATTGGTATAATCCGAATGCCGGCAGTGGCTGGGTGCCTCTGGCCAACCTGGCCGATTATGGCATCCGCAATATTACCCGCCTGGCGCTGAACCCACAGGGTAACAAATTGGCCCTGGTGGCGGCTGAATAGGTTCACGCAGGTCTTATTAGATTATATCTCAAAAGTGCTAGAGAAACATTAACTACCAAGGCACAATGGGAGTACAAAGGCCACAATGACCGATTCTCCGGCAGTTTTCCTCCAGGTGCCTTCCCGGTGTTATGGTGGTTAGCATTGAACTTGTTTGACAGGCCTGAAAAGGAGGGAGCCGCCCGCTCCGCGAACGACTCCCTGTTTCCCTGCTGCATTACAGAAAATAGATAGCGAAAAGTGGGACGGGTTTAATGGCCGCTGTTTTTTTGTTGGGCAAATGAAGACTTTCCCTTCTGTGGTTAGAAGACAAACGGCGTCATCAGCGTAATCATCGGGGCATGCTGCGGTGGAATTATTGAAAAGTGATGCGTGCAACGCGACCGTCAGGACCAGCCGCAAATGCGGTATTGCCAATGGCATCCACTACATGAAAAGGCAGGCCTGAGAGCCGTTGCCAGTTTACCTCTGTAATTTGTTGATACAGTTGCTCCGTTTTTGCCCACGCAATGCCGCGCAGGCCTGAAACAAGGGTAGCTGCCTTGCTCTGTGCTACGGCGCTCAGGTAGCCCAATGGCTGCCGGAGTTGGGATGCTGGTGGCAGTGGCCGGGGAAATACCATCGATTGTATGGTGCTGTCCTGCCGTTCAGGTTTTGTATAGTCGCCACCCACAGCAATGAACCCATCGGCTGTCATCAGCAGGCTGTTGGCGCCGGTCATGCGGCCGCCTTGCTGCAGCGTCAGGGGCAGTGCCGGGATGCCCGGCTTATTGGCGATGGTATGCAAGCGGCTGCTGGAACCGCCGGTTACAAAGGAGGCGGTGAGGAGTTCGGAATCAGCTTCCGGCACCACAATGTTGGTACCGCTGGCGGCAAAGCAGGCTTCCCCCGGCAGCGCTTCCGGGCAAAGGGAAGGAGCTAATCGCTCCCAGGTATCGCCGGCATTGGCCGTGGTGAGCAATACAAATCGGCCATCCAACGGATCGCCCACACAGGCGCCCCTCAGGCCATTGAAGTCCATGGCATCGAGAAAAATACCTGGCCGATGGTCTTCATAAACCACCTTCCATGATCTTCCTCCATCATTGGTTTTCAATATGATACCAGGACTATCTACAGCCATCGCCAAGGCTGTGTGTTCATCCATGGCCTCCACATCGCGGAAGTCCCTTTTGTCATAACCGGCGGGATTCACCCAATGCCAGGTTTTCCCGCCATCGGTGCTTTTGCCTACGGTGCCCTTGCTGCCACTCACCCATACCACCCGTTCATTGGCCATACTGAGCCCGCGAAATGAAACCCCGGTGCGCGAACTGTCTACCAGGGTAAATACCTGCGCCACCAGCGCCAAAGGGGCCACCAGGAATATCATCAGGATAAAACGTCTCATGGCCTAAAGATGCAACATCCGTTTTTTATTAATGGATTTGCCGCAATTTCGCGCCCCCCACTTGTGATTAATGCATGCGTAAACCTGCAATTCCACACCCAAGCCCCGCCCACTTCAAGAAATTGAACCTGATACCTTAGCATGAAACACACAACAATGGTTCTGCCGATCTCAGGCAGGCGGCCAATAATGAGCAGCCTTGCATAACGAACAAAAAACCACAAACAAAAAACTACAAACTACTAACCCCATAATACACACTGTCACATTAAACACTCAACAGCGGTTCTTGCAATCTGAAGCTGATGGCAAATCATGAACCTCCGCCATAAAGAACCAAAAACCACAAACAACAAACCAAAAACATCAAACTTCGAACATCAAACCAAAAACTTCAAACATGGTTCCCTATTGGCTCAGCCGCACCCAACTTTTGCTGGACGACGACAAGGTGCAAACCCTGATGGATAAGAATGTATTGGTGGTGGGCCTGGGTGGTGTAGGCGGCATCTGCGCCGAAATGATCGCCCGAGCCGGGGTTGGGAAAATGACCATTGTAGATGCCGATACGGTGGACCTGAGCAACTGCAACCGCCAGATACCGGCCCTGCATTCTACCGCAGGAAGGCCCAAGGCAGAGGTGATGGCGGAAAGGCTGAAGGACATCAATCCCAGCCTCGACCTGACGGTGCTGGC
>JALOMZ010000347.1 GCA_025455205.1 Chitinophagaceae bacterium
GCATCACGCCGGTCAGCTTGTTGTCGGTACCCGATGCCGTGGCACCCGGTGCCTGCAGCCCGAAGATGTCTTCCAGCCAGGTGCGCATGGATTGCTGCATCAGCCTTACGGTATTGGCCCCTATGGCTTCGGGTTTGATCTGGCCGCCTTTAATGCTGTTGATCACCGGCGCCAGTTCAAACATATTGGCTATCACTTTGGCGCTGTTGAGGTCATCATTCATGCTGTCGGCAAACTCAGCCACCAGTTGTGTCACGCGGGCAGAGAGGGCCGCATCGGTACCTGTTTCCGGGAAACCGGAGGCATCCAGCTTCTGCAGGTTTTCATAGGCTTCCCACAGCCGCTTCAGCGCCTTCTCCGAGGCCTGCAGGGCTTCATTGCTGAAGTCGAGGGTGCTGCGGTAGTGGCTTTGCAGGATGAAAAAGCGGATGGTCATAGGATGGTAGGCCTGCTCCAGCAAGGGGTGTTCGCCACTGAACAGTTCGGTCAGCTTGATCACGTTGTTGTAGCTCTTGCCCATCTTGCGCCCGTTGATGGTGATCATGTTGTTGTGCAGCCAGTAGCGGGCCATCAGCTTGCCGTGGTGGCAGATGCTGCTCTGGGCGATCTCGCTTTCGTGGTGCGGAAACTGCAGGTCCATACCGCCACCATGGATGTCAAACTCTTCGCCCAGGTACTTGCTGCTCATGGCCGAGCACTCAATATGCCAGCCGGGGAATCCCTCGCCCCAGGGGCTGGCCCAGCGCATGATGTGTTCCGGTGGTGCTTTTTTCCAGAGTGCGAAGTCGGCCTTGTTGCGCTTCTCCTCCTGTCCTTCCAGCTCACGGGTGGTTTCCAGCATTTCATCCAGTACGCGGCCGCTGAGCTTGCCATAGGGATTGCTGCCCTTGAAGTCTTCGGCATATTTGCGCACATCGAAGTACACGCTGCCGTTCACTTCATAGGCATAGCCCTCGGCCTGGATCTTCTTGATCATTTCTATCTGCTCCACAATATGACCGGTGGCCGTGGGCTCAATACTCGGTTCAATGTTGTTGAACTGCTTCATGGCCCAGCGAAACAGGTTGGTGTACTTGGTCACCAGCTCCATGGGTTCCAGCTTCTCCAGCACGGCCTTTTTGGCGATCTTATCCTCTGCCTCGCGTCCTTCTTCTTCAAAGTGGCCCGCGTCTGTTACGTTGCGTACATAGCGCACCTTATAGCCCAGGTATACCAGGTAGCGATACAGTACATCAAAGGTGATATAGGGACGCGCATGCCCCAGGTGGCTCTCGCCGCTTACCGTGGGTCCGCACACGTACATGCCCACATGGCCAGGGGTGATGGACTGGAAAATTTCCTTCTGACGTGTATAGCTGTTGTATACATACAACGGCTGGTTGGGGGAAGAAGACATATCAAAACAGGTTAATGGAAATGCGAAGTAAGTGAATGTATACCAAGGACGGTGCCCGAAACGGGCAAAAGGAGCTGATCAACAGCAACAACAACAGGCGGTATGGATCAGAGGCATATACATTACGGGTGCAATATTACGGAAATGCGGGGAGGGAAGGGGGAATGAGAAAATGGCGTAATGTGAAAATGTGAAAATGAGGGTGTGATTGGGTTGGGGGATTGGGTTTGATAGGTACGGCAAGCCCTGGAATTTGGACTTTCTCCCATTGAAATTTCTTGATGATGTGCTGATTAGCTGATGTGCTGATGGTGTTTGGGCACGGGTCGCACCTGTCCCACTGCGCAGCGTCCCACGAAAGAGGCGCCGTAATTATTTGCTGATTAGCTAATTAGCTGATGTGCTGATGGAGGGGAATGAGAAAATTAGCAAATGAGAAAATGAGTGAGGTGTTGGGTTGACGGATTGATTTTGATGGGTGTGGTAGGCCCTGGAATTTGGATTTTTTGAGTTTGGAATTTCTCTTCGAGCTGCTGATGCAGCAACCGTCCGGCACAGGTCGCACCTGTCCCACTGCGCAGCGTCCCACGGAATTAGCGCCGCAGGCAAAGCCCGAAGGGCTGGCATTATTGTAGAAAGCGTGTCAGCAATACGATCCAGAACCCCGAAGGGGTGACACAAAGATTTGCTGAGGTGCTGATGATATTTCAGCCACTGTTGGTGTTATCACCAACAGCCCCCGATTCATTGGAGAATTGGTGTGCAAACAGATCAGGAGTCGTAGGTGAAAACACCAACGACGGCCTGGTGATACCCACGATACCATCTCGCTGATACCCGTGCTGACCGCCTTGGAGCGGTCTGACGGGTGCGCGCCTGGAATATGG
Organism: Chitinophagaceae bacterium; assembly: GCA_025455205.1. Lineage (GTDB taxonomy): Bacteria > Bacteroidota > Bacteroidia > Chitinophagales > Chitinophagaceae > Phnomibacter. The sequence goes on from JALOMZ010000347.1 coordinate 2,284, forward strand.
AATTTCCCGTTTTGGAATTTCCCATCCCACTTATTGTTATCTATTTAACCTTTTGCAGATCGGCCACCACCGGAAGGTGGTCGCTGGCACTGGTGGCAATGGTTTTGCATTGTACTACCTGCCAGCGGTTGTCGGCAAAGATGTAGTCGATGCGCAGAGTGGGGGCCAATGCCATAAAGGTGCGGCCGATGCCCCAGCCGGCTTCCAGGTGGGCGTCGTTGCGTTCGCGGCCCCGCATCTGCCAGTAGGCATAGCTGCCCGGCACATCGTTCAGGTCGCCGCAGAAGATCTCCGGATGGGGCACGCTGTCGAGGTAGGGCCTTATCTGGTCGGCCTGCGCCCCGCGGTTGCGGAAGGCCCGCTTCATTTTGGTGAAGATGGTGGAAGAAGCCCGCACAATATTGTTCCCATTGGAGGTGGCCGCTTCCAGATCGTCAAAGTCCTTGTCGATCAGTTTGAACGACTGCAGGTGGGCGGTGAACACCCGGATGGTGTCTGCATCCCGTACCAGGTCGGCGAAGAGCAGGCTTTCCGGGCTCGAGGTGAACTGCACACGCTTCTTGCCATGCAGGGGGTATTTGGAAAAGATAGCCAGGCCGTTGGAATAGCCGTAGTGCACGCGGGAATAGTCCTTACTCAGCACATAGTATTTGTATCCCAGGTCTTTCATGCGCTGCAGGTTGTCATCGGCTTTCTGCGGCTCGTCAAACTGGCCAAATTCCTGCAGGCATACCACATCGGGGTTGTATTGGCGGATGGTGCGTGCAATTTCACGGGCCAGCTGCCGGCGCTGGTCGGCCGTTTTGCGTCCTTCGCCCCCCATGGATTGGACGTTCCAGCTCATCACCCGCAGGGTGCCATCGGCCCGCTGGCTGATGGCAAAGGCATCGCTCTGCACAGCAAACAGGG
>JALOMZ010000031.1 GCA_025455205.1 Chitinophagaceae bacterium
AGCCATGGCCACCAATGAGATCCTGCAGCTGGTGGTGTTCTCCATCTTTTTTGGCATTGCCATGGCCGGCATGGGCGAAAAGGCCAAACCCATCATCAAAGCCTTTGACACCATAGCACATATTGTATTGAAGATGGTAGGCTATGTGATGGCCTTTGCCCCGCTGGGCGTATTTGGCGCCATCGCTGCCGTTATTGCCAGCCGCGGACTTGATATCCTCATCGTATACGGCAAATACTTTGGCGCCTTCCTGGCCGGCATTGCCGCCCTGTGGATCGTATTGGTGGCCGCGGGTATCTTCTTCCTCGGCAAGCGGCTGCCCGACCTGCTGCGCCGACTGCAGGGCCCCATGGTCATTGCCTTCAGCACCACCAGCAGCGAAGCCGTGTTCCCCAAACTCACTGAAGAACTGGAACGCTTTGGCTGTAAAGACAAGATCGTTTCCTTCATCCTGCCGCTGGGCTACTCCTTCAACCTCGACGGCAGCATGATGTACATGACCTTTGCCAGCATCTTCATTGCGCAGGTATATGGCATCCACCTCGACCTGGGCACCCAGCTCACCATGCTGCTGGTGCTGATGCTGAGCAGCAAAGGCGTGGCGGGTGTACCCCGGGCCAGCCTGGTGGTGGTGGCCGCCACCTGTGGCATGTTCGACATTCCGGTGGAAGGCATAGCCCTTATTTTACCTATTGACCATTTCTGCGATATGTTCCGCAGCGCCACCAACGTGGTGGGCAATGCCCTGGCCACTTCGGTGGTGAGCAAATGGGAAGGCGAACTGACGGAACCCCTTCCCGAAGCCGCCTGATCCACCGAACCACCTTAACATAGCATTAATGCCGTTACCGATTTTTGCGGCTATTTTGCAGCCTCACCAAACCCCATCCTGTTTTCTGTGATACTCCTGGAAGCCTTTCACTGGTCGCAACTGTTACAACCCCAGTTCTACATTGAGAATGGCGGGCTGTGGCTGCTGGTATTTGTGGTGTTTGCCGAAACAGGCCTCTTTGCCGGTTTTTTCCTGCCTGGCGACAGCCTGCTGTTTGTGGCCGGCATCTACAGCGGTCCCCTGGCCCTGGAAATCCTGCCTTCCGATAATGAATGGGTGCAGCTCTTCACCCTGATGGCATTGATTTCAGCTGCCGGCATTGCCGGCAACTTCACCGGCTACTGGTTTGGCAAAAAAAGCGGCCCCTTCCTCTTTCACCGGCGGGATACCTTCTTCTTCAAAAAGAAATACCTCTACCAGGCCAAAGACTTTTACGACAAGCATGGTGGCGGCGCCATTGTGATTGCCCGCTTCCTGCCCTTCATCCGCACTTTTGCCCCCATTGTGGCCGGCATTGTGGAGATGGACTTCAAAAAGTTCAGCTATTATAACATCGTAGGCTGTATTGCCTGGGTAGCCAGTATGATCATGGGCGGTCATTTTCTGCAGAAGTGGATCTATGAGGCCTTCCAGTTTGACCTGAAAGAGCACCTCGAAGTGATTGTACTTGGCATTGTGGCCGTAACCACTGCCCCCGTATTGATGAAAGTATTTTTTAGCAAAAAGAAGCACGGGCCCGATACAGATTCAGCCGCTAAACAATAGATTGCGGCAAAATCATCCTGATGTTGTCTCAGCCCAAAGCCAACCGCCCGGTTGGCATCTTTTCCATACCTGTGCTGGTAGCCGCCCTGGGCTACTTTGTAGACATCTACGACCTGCTGCTGTTTACCATTGTGCGCGAGCCCAGCCTGCATGGCATTAACGTGGCTGATGCCGATATGGTGCTGGCCAGCACCAAGATCATCAACTGGCAGATGGTGGGCCTGCTCATTGGCGGCATCCTCTGGGGGGTGCTGGGCGATAAGAAAGGCCGCCTGTCTGTTTTATTCGGTTCCATCCTCCTCTATTCCGCAGCCAACTTCGCAACTGGCTTCATACAAACGGTTGACCAGTATGCCTGGGCCCGCTTTGTGGCCGGCATCGGGCTGGCCGGTGAACTTGGCGCCGGCATTACCCTGGTGAGCGAACTGCTGCCCAAGGAAAAAAGGGGCGTAGGCACTTCCCTGGTTGCCGGCGTAGGCCTCAGCGGTGCGGTGGCTGCCTACTTCACCTATAAATTGTCGAACGACTGGCGGCTCTGCTATATGATTGGCGGCGGACTCGGCCTTGGACTGCTCATCCTGCGCATCAGCGTGGCAGAAAGCGGCATGTTCGAACACGCCAAAGCTGCCCAGGCCGCACGGGGCAACTTCATGATGTTCTTCAACAATGCCCGGCGTTTCCGCAAATACATCCTTGCCATCCTCATTGGCCTGCCCACGTGGTATGTCATCGGCATCCTGGTCAACCTCAGCAACCGCTTTGCCGGTGAACTGTATGGCGACAAAACCCTGGAGAGCGGGCGAGCCATCATGTTTGCCTATGCCGGCATTTCCCTGGGCGATATAGCCGTGGGCCTGCTCAGCCAAAAACTGCGGAGCCGCAAAAAAGCGCTGTATATCTTCTATTTCATGACCATACTGGGCATCATTTTCTTCTACAGCCCACTTAACAACAGCAATGCCACCATGTATGCCACCTGCGGCTTCCTGGGCTTTGCCACCGGCTTCTGGGCCATCTTCGTAACCATGGGTGCCGAACAGTTTGGCACCAATATCCGCGCCACGGCCGCCACCACCATCCCCAATATGGTGCGGGGCGCCCTGGTACTCATTAACCTCATGTTTGTAGACCTGTTCCAGAAAGCCTGGCAATGGCCCCTGCTGCAAAGCGGCATCATTACCGGCGTCATCGTGATTGGCATTACCCTGGTGGCCGCCTATTTCACCGAAGAAACCTTCCACAAAGACCTGAACTACCTGGAGGTGGAAGAAATGATTCCGTAGGCAGAAAACCAGGAAGGAAAATTCCAAAATGGGAAATTCCAAATTCCAATGGCTCAGGTAACCAATAGCCTGGGCAGCAGAAACACAGGAAGGAAAATCCCAAAGGGGAAAAATCCAAATTCCAGGGGCTTACGAAAAAGGCGGTAAAAACCCATGATTATCGGGGAACCCCTGGAATTTGGAATTTGGAATTTTTACATTTAATCTTTTTACCATTTATCTCTTCTCTCTTTCTCCATGCCCCGGTTCCTGATTATCCGCTTCTCCTCCATTGGCGACATCGTACTCACCACCCCGGTGATCCGCTGCCTGAAGCAGCAGGTGCCCGGTGCAGAAGTGCATGTGCTTACCAAGCAGGCTTTCCGCACCGTGCTGGAGCATAATCCCTATATAGACCACCTCCACCTGGTGAAGGATGACCTTGAGCTGGCCATCGAACGCCTGAAAGCCTTCGACTTTGACCATATCATCGACCTGCACCATAACCTCCGCTCGCTGCGGGTGAAGCGCGGACTGGGCAAACCCGCCCGTTCCTTCCACAAGCTCAATATCGAAAAATGGCTGCTCACCAGCTTTAAGATCAACCGGCTGCCCAATGTGCACATCGTTGACAGGTATATGGATACTGTGGCAGCCTTTGGAGTGCATAACGATGGCCGCGGCCTGGATTATTTCCTGGGAGAGCAAGACCATGTGGCCGCCGCAGATATTCCTACCAGCCATATCGCCGGCTTTATTGGCCTGGTAATTGGCGCGGCACTCAACACCAAGAAGCTGCCGGTGGAGAAACTGCAGGAGCTCTGCCGCCTCATCAACCATCCCATTGTACTACTGGGCGGGCCTGAAGACCGGGAGGCCGGAGAACAGGTGGCTACCGTTGACCCGGTGAAGGTGTACAATGCCTGCGGCAAATTCACCCTTAACGAAAGCGCCGACCTGGTGCGCAAAGCCAGGCTGGTTATCACCCACGACACGGGCCTCATGCATATTGCCGCCGCCTTTCAACGCCCCATCATCAGTATCTGGGGCAATACCGTACCCGCCTTTGGCATGGGCCCCTATTATGGCCAGAGCCATACCCCCTCGCAGATCTTCGAAGTGGATGGCCTGCGCTGCCGCCCCTGCAGCAAAATCGGCTACAAGCGCTGCCCCAAAGGCCATTTCAAATGCATGAGCCTGCAGCCCATGGAGCAAATTGCCCGGGCAGCCACCAATATGCTCGCCCGCCCCTGACCAGGCCACTGCCAGGCCCGATTCAAGCTTTAACGTTCATTAACATACTGAAAATCAAATCGTTAACGATTTCAGAAGGCAGCCCCTTTGCTGCAAAAGGGCTTACCATTCGTCTGCCATTTTCCGCCATTCAGCCGCATAGAATGCCCCTTCATCCTAATAAACTTCAAGTACTATGCAATCCATAGTACCTTTACATCGTAATCAATCACAATCACATCTCTAAACACACACTATGAAAACTGTATTCCTCTCCCTGATGGCCATGAGCCTTATTATGGGAAACGCCAATGCCAAAGACAGCCTGGTGGCTAACCGCAAAGTGGTAAGCGAAGCAGCTGTACCTGCCAAAGCTTCTTACGACCGCCTGCTGGAAGAAAACCGCATGTTGCGCGAGAAGATCGAACTGCTCACCAACGAAACAGCCGAACTCCAGAGCAGCGTAGCCTACACTGCCATGATGAACAACATGTTCTCCAAACTGCAGCAGGAGCAGGCAACCGACAAAATCGCCGATCTGCAAAGCGAGCTGGCCTACGATGCCATGATGCAGGATATGTTCACCCGCATCCGGGCAGAAGAAAAGGCCGATGCCGCGGCCGACCAGCTGAGCCTGGACCAGTACAACCAAATGATGGGCAGCATGTTCAAGCAACTGGAAAGCCAGAAACAGGCCGACGCCCTGGCAGATGCTGAAGCCAGCGCCCAGTACGAAAACATGATGGCCAGGATGTTCCAGAAACTCCGGAGTCAGAAGAGCTGATGACCAGGCAACAAAGCATTACATGTAAGGACGGCCCCGCCGTCCTTTTTTGTGCCGGTACATGAATCAGCAGCGGCAGGCCACCCTGCATTCCTGCCGCTGACATCCTTTATACGCCACTCGTCAATAAGGACGAACCAACTGTAACCCGCAGGCTTCCTATGCGTCAAATATGTACACAAACACAAAACACCCACACCATTCAAATCGCACCCACACCCTGCACCAACACTCCTTTCTCATCACATTCACCCCCACTTCAAATCACACACTATGAAAAAGCTCTTCACACTCCTTGCCCTCAGCACCCTGCTTTCCGGCTTTGCTTCAGCCGCCGAAACCAGCAAGGATGCCTCCAAGCCCACACCTGCTGCACCCAATGCCCGCCTGGCCGCTTATGAAAAAGTGGCCAGGGATAATGAGCAGCTGAAAGTGCAGGCCTGGCAACTGGCCGAACAGGTCACAGAACTCAAGAGTCAGCTGGCCTACGAACAGATGATGGCCAACATGCTGCTTCAGCTCCGGTCCAACGACCTCGAAGATGCCATTGCCGACCGGCAGGCCAGCCTGGATTACAACCGGATGATGGCATCCCTCTTCCAGCAGCTGGACGATAGGGCACTGGCCGACCGCCAGGATGATGCCAGGGCCCTGGCGGCCTACAACCAGATGATGGAAAACATGTTCCGCCACCTCCACACTCCCCCTGCCCGCTAAACCGCACACACGCACCCCACAGGTGATTACATAGGACGGCTCTGCCGTCCTTTTTTTGTGTAACCTATTGTGCCCTTTTGGTCCCTTTCCTGACACAGATTTGGCTGATTGGCCATCCGGAGCGTTAAAGCCTGTTAAAACTTAAAGAAAGTTGCCACTTTGAAAAAATTTAATCTAAGGCACCTATTTTAAGCTCATTTATGAAATAACAAGCAATATTAGCCCGCAATATTAAACAGCATTCAATGTTTTGCAATAAGCGATGGTGGGCATTCAAAGCGGTGTGACCCCCTGTTCGGGTGAAGGGGGGTAATTTTGTGTTACGAAAGACAAAAGCTCTCAGATTATGAAAAAGTACATACTCACCCTGATGATGTTGGCCAGTGTAACGGCCTTTGCACTCCCCGTTGAAGACAAGAAAACCAACAAGCCTGCCACTGCCGGTGCAGCCGTGGTAGCCGAAACCAATCCAATGATATCGGTTTCCCAGTTGCAGCAAGAGAACACCCTGCTGAAAACCCAGCTGATGGCCCTGATCAATGAAAACGAAGAACTGCAGAGCCGCCTGGCCTTTGAAACTACCATGCGGAACATGTTTACCTCCCTGGAAGTGAAGAAGAACCAGGAAAAACTCGAAGACCTCCAGGCCACCATGCAGTACAACCAGCTGATGTCTAACATGCTGCTGACCCTGCGCCGCAAGTAACCATCCTGCCCCGCTTCTTCCCGGCCACCCGGGCCATCCAGCCAGGGCGGACCATTTTCATACTCCCTGATTCAACACAGCATAACAAAAAAGTGGTTGACCTTTCGGTCAACCACTTTTATTTCAGAACCCTTTCTGGCCAGGCAGATCACAGGGTTTTCAGTACATCGTTCATGCTGCGCACGGCGTCGGCACTCTTGGCAAAGGCTGCCTGCTCTTCGTCGTTCAGTTCCAGTTCCACAATTTTTTCCCAGCCATTGCGGCCTACCACCACGGGCACGCCCAGGCAGATATCCTGCTGGCCGTATTCGCCGTTGAGGTATACACAGCAGGTTTGCAGTTTCTTCTCATCGCGCAGGATGGATTCCACCAGCATGGCGCCGGCTGCACCCGGGGCATACCAGGCGCTGGTGCCAATGAGCTTGGTGAGGGTGGCGCCGCCCACCATGGTATCGTTTACCACCTGCTGCTGCTGATCTGCATTCAGGAACTGGGTAACAGGAATGCTGTTCCAGGTGGCGTGCCGGATCAGGGGAATCATGGTGGTGTCGCCATGGCCGCCAATTACCAGGGCATTGAGGTCAGACGGGCTGCAGCCCAGGTGCTGACTCAGCTGGTAGCGGAAACGGCTGCTGTCGAGCGTGCCGCCCATGCCAATGATACGGTGCTTGGGCAGGCCGGTGCTCTGCAGCGCCAGGTAGGTCATGGTATCCATGGGGTTGCTGATCACAATGATGATGGCATCGGGGCTGTGCTGCAGGATGTTCTGGGCCACACCCTTTACAATGCCGGCATTGGTGCCAATCAGCTCTTCGCGCGTCATGCCAGGCTTGCGGGGAATGCCGCTGGTGATCACCACCACATCGCTGCCGGCGGTTTTGCTGTAATCGGCGGTACTGCCCGTAATGCGGGTATCAAAACCCAGCAGCTGCGCCGTTTGCATCATATCCTGCGCTTTGCCTTCGGCCAGGCCTTCCTTGATGTCGAGCAATACTACTTCGTGTGCCAGTTCTTTGCGGGCAATGTTATCGGCACAGGTAGCGCCTACTGCGCCAGCGCCTACAACCGTTACTTTCATGGATCTGAGTTTATTGATGAGGGAAATAATTTTTCGCGGCAAAGGTAGGTGCTGCCGACTGCCGCAGGCTAATTTTCATCATATATTAATGCAGGCAATGGGTGGCCTTCCTTTTGCGGGCGTTGACCTGGTGAATTACTGGTTGGCCGCCGCAATCAGGTCTTCCATCTTCAGCTTGGAATCAAAGCTTTTTACCAACTGTCCCTCCTTGTTGTACACAAACACGCCGGGTATCTCCTTCAGCTCATAAAACCGGCCCATGTTGAAGGCGGCGTCCTGCCCCACCCTGAAATTGGGCATCTTGTGGAATCCCCGCGTAATGGCAAAGGTTTTGATCTCCTCCAGCGGGTAGGCCGACACATAGAGGAACTGGCTGTTCTTAAAGCTTTTCAGCTTGGAGGTGAGCTGCTCGGTGAATTCAATGCAATGGCTGCAGGTAGGGCTGAAATACACTACCACCAGGGTCTTGCCCTTGGGCCGCACCGATCCGGAAGAGAACTTCTTTCCCTCCAGGTCCAGCAACGGAAAAGCAGGCACCTCTTTGAAATTCCGGTAGGTAAGGGTTGCCACCTCTTTATCGGGTTGGGCGGTGCCGGCCAAACCAGCCAGCAGGAGTCCCAGCAATAAAATAACAGGCTTCATGGCGGCAAAATAAAGCGATTCCGGATTGGGACACCCACCCCGGTCTTAGGTTATGCCCGCGAGGCCTATATTTGCGGCCCAAACCGGGGCACAAACAAGGCATCCAGCCTGCCCAGCCCGGTAAAAACCTCTTTTATGGCAAATACTGCAGATATCAGCCGCGGCCTCATCATCAAGCTCGACGGCAGCCTTTACAAGGTAGTGGAATTCGGAGAGAACAAAACCGCCCGGGCAGCCGCCAAAGTGTGGGCCAAGTTGCAGGGCGTAGACAACAACCGCACCATCGAAAAAACCTGGAACAGTGGCGACACCATCTACCCCGTGCGTGTAGAACGCCGCAATTTCCAGTACCTGTACCAGGACGATACCGGTTTCAACTTCATGGACCAGGAAACATTTGAGCAGATCGCCGTGGCAGAAGCCCTGATCGACGCTCCCCAGTTCCTCAAAGACGGACAGGAGGTGAGTGTGCTCATCAATACAGAAACCGAAGCCCCCATGAGCGTGGAGCTGCCCGACAAGATTGTGGTGAAGGTTACCTATAGCGAACCCGGCGTGAAAGGCGACACCGCCACCCGTACTCTCAAGCCTGCCACCGTAGAAACCGGTGCCACCGTTAACGTGCCCCTGTTTGTGAACGAAGGCGAACTGATTCGCATCAATACCAAGACCGGGGAATATGTGGAAAGGGTGAAGGAGTAAGGGAGAAGTACGAAGTATGAAGTAGGCGGCAACGCAGCGAAACAGGCAAAATCAACCTGTCGCTGGTAGCCACAACCCCTCAAAAATATGCGCAGAACGGGCCCTCCAGGGGCCCGTTTGCCGTTGGGGCAGATCCATGAGCAGAAAGCCGTTTTTGACTCATTTTGGGCCAAAAACGTCCATTTTTTCCCCAAAACGGCTCAAAAAATGATGAAAAATGCGTTAAATCAGATGCATCCCTTACTTTAGCCGCCCCGTTTTTGCGGGTAAAAATTATCTCATTTATAACCCTTGCAGTATGGACATTAAAACCATTCAGGATTTGGTGAAGATCATCAACAAAACCAACATCGCTGAGATCAGCATCGAAGAGGCTGATTTGAAAATTACCATTAAGCAGAAGGAAGACCGGGTAGAAACGGTGGTGGCTGCGCCCGCCCCGGTGTATGCCCCCGTGGCCGCGCCCGCGCCGGCCCCCGCTGCTGCTACTGCACCCGCACCCGCCGCGCCGGCCGCTGCCCCTGCCGCCGCCGCTCCGGCCAACACCGTTACCATCAAGAGCCCCATGATAGGCACTTTCTACCGCAGCCCGTCGCCCGACAAGCCCTCCTTTGTGAATGTAGGCGATGAAGTGGCCCCCGGTAAAGTAGTGTGCATTGTGGAAGCCATGAAGCTCTTCAATGAGATTGAAAGTGAGGTTAAGGGTAAGATCGTGAAGGTACTGGTGGAAGACGCCAGCCCCGTGGAATACGACCAGCCGCTGTTTTTGGTGGAGCCAGCTTAATAATGTGAAAATGTGAAAATGGCATAATGAGAAAATTTATGCCATTCTTTTTTTGCATAATCGTCGTTTCCGCATGGAGCAATCACACATCGACAAAAACCCACTGCTCAAACAGACTTTCGAATTTTCCCTGAAGGGAGCAGGATTTTCTCATGCACCTGGTCATTTGAAAACCGGGCGCCAGATCGCTTAAACAACCTCAATGGCGCCCGGCCGCTTCTACCG
>JALOMZ010000348.1 GCA_025455205.1 Chitinophagaceae bacterium
TTAAAAGTTCTTTAGTATGTGAAGGCTTATCATGATTTCCACCAACTACTATCTTTCGACCGTTTAACTGAGATAAAATATGATAGAATTTAGGGGATTCCATAGTGACATCGCCTAGGATATAAGTAATATCTCTCTTATTCACAACTGAATTCCACTGTTTGACTATGTGCTCATCCTGGTCAGCCGCTGATGTAAAACCACGGAGTTTAGCCATGTTTTCATGGCCTAAATGTAGGACAAGAAAACCCGGCAGCCTCATCCGGTCCGGCCGCTGCGCGAATCAAGACTGGTTATTGCAGCAACAGTTTGTATTTCGTAATGGAATGGTATTGCTCCCCCGGTTTCAGCAGTGTGGAGGGGAAATGCGGCTTGTTGGGCGAATCCGGAAAATGTTGTGCTTCCAGGCAGAGCCCGGTATGCAATTAAATGGGCTGGTCCCTGTTGGTGAGGGTATAGAGCTGCACTTCCTTGCCATACACCTGGCCCCAGGGCTCACTTTGCGCCGCAGGCGGCCTGGCTTCAGCAGGTGCGAAGGGCGATTGGCATGCGGCCAGCCTAAGAAAAGCAATAATCAATGGCAGCAATGTTTGACCTCGTTTCATACAGGCGGAATTAGCACACGGCATAAAGAAAGTTACATGGGTTATGGATTGTGAATTACAATCACCCGACCTGCTACGTGATTCGGTGGTAGCACTGCCGCGCCCCGGGATCTGCCTACCTTTGTATATCACCCCAAACCACCACCATGCACTACGATATTTTCGGCGACATACACGGCCATGCCGACCAAATGGAGATACTGCTGCAACGCTGCGGCTATAAGCGAAAGCAAGGTGTGTACCAACATCCCCAGGGACGGAAAGCCATCTTTGTGGGCGACCTCATTGACCGCGGCCCCAGGATCCGCGAAACCCTGCACCTGGTGCGCGATATGCAGCAGGCAGGCCATGCCGAAGTGGTGATGGGGAACCATGAATTCAACGCCATCAGCTTCCATACCCCGCATACCGAACAGGGCGGTTTTTTCCGCGACCATACCCTCGCAGAAATAGAACAGCATATTGAAACCCTGCGCCAGTTCAAACACTATATGCAGGAATGGGAAGAATTCCTGGCATGGTTCAAGGAACTTCCCCTGTACCTCGACAAGGGCCATTTCCGCGTAGTGCATGCCTGCTGGGATCCGGCCCATATCCAATGGCTGCAAAACAACTACCGGGGCACAGACAAAGCCTTTCTCAAAGCGGCCAACGACAAGCAGGATACCAGCGGGGTACATCGGGTAGTGGAAGAAACCCTCAAGGGCAAGGAATACAGCCTCCCCGAAGGCTATTCATTCCTGGATAAAGAAGGCGTGCCGCGAAGGGAATGCCGCATCAAATGGTGGCTGCCGGCCTCGCCCAACCTCACCCTGGGCGAGTATCTCTTTAACTGTCCGGAAGGATTGGAAAACGAACCGGCTGGCACCGGCCATGATGCCTTCCATTATGCCGACAAGGTGCCCGTTTTCTTCGGGCACTATTGGCTGAAGGACAAAAAGCCCGTGCAGCAATCTCCGTATGCCATCTGCCTCGATTACAGCGTGGCCAAAAACGGCATGCTGGTGGTCTGCAGCGTGGATGTGGTGGCAGGGAATATGAATTCGAAATTCAGCTGGCAGCAATAAGCAGGATACCTACGGCCCCGTCACACTGCGGCCCGATGCCTGGTATTGGCGCAATAAGGCCTCCAGTTCCTGTACCACGGCAGGAAATTTATCCTGCAGGTTGGTGGTTTCAGCGGGGTCGGCCTGCAAACCATACAACTGAACAGGCGGCAGCCCCTGGAGGTCTTCAGGCTTTGAGGGAAAGCTCCAGCCGCCAGAACCCGGCGCCAGCAGTAGTTTCCACTTCCCTTTGCGGATGGCAAAGGCATCGCGGCAGGATTGATGCACGGTGGCTTCCCGTTCGGCCTGGATAAAGATAATATTGGGCCTCGACGATTGCGACCAACCAACAACACTCAATAGCAGCAGAAACAAACTGAGCAAGCAGGGCATTTCCCAGCGCTTTATGTTGCCTTTGAACCAGCGTGAATGCATAATTGCTGTTATTGGTTTTAGAGGTAAAATACAGGACAGTCAATTGCGGCAATGCTGCCATAAAGCCCCATGCTGCGCTGGCCATTGGCAGGAAGAAGGGTTCCTGTTCCACATTGAAAAGCTAATGTCATTCAGTTGACAATTGGCGCCTTATTTATCTGCGTAAATCCGCGCCAGCATCTGCGTCATTTACGGGCAACATTCCCCGCAGATTTCGCTGATTGAACCCCGCAGATGCCCGCAGATATTAACTTAATGACTTGTATTGAAAAGCCCGAAGCAGCATCATCCACCACATGAAACAGCTTCATGCCTGCATCAGTGGTAATGAAAAACTTCCTCGGCCTCCGACCAGATCTGTCCGACCTCTGCCGCCTCGGGCAAAGGCGACTGGCAGGGGTCTGTTTCGCGCCACCAGCGTTGCGTAACACTATCCGCAGCCATCTTATTCATATCAGCCTCAAAATTGCTGCCCGTGTATTCAAAATAGCTGAAGAGATAGGGCTTGCCTTCGATGTATTTGAGGTAAATGGAATAGTTCCGGATATTGCACTCGGTGATTTTTGCCAGCACGGCCGGCCAGGCCTGAGCATGCAGCTGTTTATAGTATGCCAGCTTTTCCGGCTTCAGCCCGGTGACCATGCCGTATCTTTTAACAGGCAAGGAATCTACCCGCTCCGTTTGCATGGCGGGCTGCACGGCCTGGTTACCCTGCCTGCATCCCAGGCATGCAAGCACCAACATGATTGCCAATGACCATTTCACTGTGAAAGGATTTTTATTCGTTTTACTGAAAGATATAATACAATACGCCCATGATCATCAGCAGCAGGGCCGAAAGCAATTTGTAATTACCCATACCCGGCCATCCTTTTGATTGCAGGGGCTCCTTCCACGAGCGCCAGTACAGTGTGTTGCTTTGGGCCGTATGCACCACCGGGTACAGGAACGAGAATACCACCTGCATGACAACACAGGCAGCAAACAGGTAAAAGGCCATCAGCATAAACGGAATCTGGCCCATTATGGTGTGGGGATACAGTTTGTTCACCGCAAACACGGCGGCGCCCAACGCCGACCCAATCCAGAGGGTTAGCTT
>JALOMZ010000349.1 GCA_025455205.1 Chitinophagaceae bacterium
AGGTTGATGGTTTCAAAAATGGAAAAGCTTTGCCCGTCTTCCAGGTGAATATCCATAAACACGAGGTCGGGGTCACTGTGGCTTCTGAACCACTCTACTGACTCCTGAACGGAGGGCAATACCGCCAGGATCTCGGTATTGGCATCGTATTTCAGCAGCATTTGCTGCAAGCGCTGGGCCGTCAGTTGTTCATCTTCAATAATTACAACTTTCATACTCATCTGGGTTTGGGTACCAGGGGTACCGTTACACAAAAGGTTGTTTCTGTTTTTTCGATCAGTACCGGCTCACTGGTAAGATACAGAAAGCGTTTGCGGATGTTTTCGAGTCCTATACCGGTGGAGGTTTCGTGCTGTTCGCGGGGACTCAGGTTATTGCACAGACGCAACTTATCGCCGGCGGCTTCCAGTTGCAGCACCAGCGGTACTTGTGCCGACATCCGGTTGTGCTTCACGGCGTTCTCTACCAGCAGTTGCAGGGTTAGCGGGGGCAGGCTCCATGCGCTGGTGTCTACGCCTACCTGTTTTTCCATTCGCACTTTACCACCAAACCGTATTTCGAGCAAAAAGCAATACGCGGTCAGGAAATCGAGCTCTTCCTGCAGGGAAACCTGCAGCAGATCCTTCTGATCCAGGATGTAGCGATAGGCCTTTGACAACTGCAGGATGAACTTTTCTGATAACACGGGATCCTGCTGCACCAGCGTAGACAACACACTCAGGCTGTTGAACAAAAAGTGCGGATTCACCTGATTGCGCAATGCCTGCAGGCACACTTGTGCGCATTCTTTTTCAAGCCGGGCCGTTTCTGCCGCTTTCATTTGTGCCTGGCGGTAAAAGTTGAGACCAGACATGAACCCATAGATAAACAGTGCACCCAGGCTGTATACTCCCATGTAGCGCCGAAACTCCCAGGTGGTAGTGTTGGGCTGGCAGGTGCCGCATGAAAAAGGCAGATCAATCCAAATCAGATAGGCATACAGCCAGGCAACAGTAAGCGGAAGAAGCACGCCAATTTGCAGCACATGCCGCAACCAGTGGTTAGGGTAAGAAGGCGCCACCCAATTGCCCAGCCTTAGGATGCCATATGTGAGGAGCATTATGCCAATGAGCCTCGTAGGGGTGAACCAAAATTCACGGCCCAGCCGTACCCAGCGCATATCGCGGTCGATATAGGCAAAAGACACGGGATAGATAAGGCTCATTATGACAATGACCCCAAGGGTGAGCCAAATGCCCGTAACCGGTTTATAGGTTTTTGAAAGATCGGTCATGCAGCATTAGCAATAAGGGGTAACTGAATGAGTGCCCGGTCTCCCTGTTCCTCCACAATAATGGGCTGATGGCCGGCAAAGTAAAATGCCTCTTTCAGCTTCTGCCATTGCTCCTCGGTACCGTTATGCATGGCGGGACGCGGATGCCGGCTGTGGGTAATCATGACGGCCTGGCTGGTTTGCTCCACATGTATTTCAAGCGGCTGCCTGGCCGACATGGCATTTGTATTGATGATATGTTCAAAGGCAATCATCAGAGAATGCGGAGGCAGGTACTGCTGGTTGGTGTTGGACGGCCGTTGCCAATGCACCTGCAGTTTGCCGGAGAAACGCTGCTCCAGCAGGAACAGGTAGTGGTCCAGAAAGGTATACTCCTGCACCAGCGGCACTACCACTTTGTCCTTTTGCTCTAAAATATACCGATAGGTTTTGGATAGTTTTTCAACAAAAGTCTCGGCGAGGCCGCCATCTACATACACCAGTGAGCTGAGCACACTGAGGCTGTTGAATAAAAAATGCGGATTCAGCTGGTTTTTCAGCGCTTCAAACTGGCTTTGGGCCAGCTCACGCTGCATATTCAGCAATTCCAGTTGCTTTTGCTGCAGGTATCCAAAGATGCGAAAGGCGGTCATAAAGCCATACACCACCGCCAGTTGCGTAAACTCCACCAGCTGAATTTGCCGCAGCTTCCGCTGTAAAAATTCAGGGTCAGATTCGGGCACTACTACAAATGCTTCAAAAAGCAACCTGAAAATATCGAGCAGCCCAAATCCTGCCAGAAAGATGAAGGCAATCTCTGCGGCAAAGCGCCTGAAATGATTGGGTGATTTGCTGTGACGTTCATTAAAAAATAGAATACTGAGGTATACAAAATAAATCAGCACAAGACTCTGCAGTACAATGGGCCAGCCTTCCAAAAACAAGAACTGCGGATAGTAGGCCAGCGGAGGCAGCTGCCCGGCATTGATATAGCTGTACACCACCAGCAGCGAAATATTGATCAGGAAGGAGATCCCGATCAATTGGAAATGCTTTCGTGGGGATAGTTTTTTCATCGTGTGGTGGTTGGCAGCTTTGAGCCGGCAGGCATTTGTTCCGGAAAATGGGCAACGGACCCTTTGATGATACAAATATGCAACAGTGGACTGCAAAAAGCGACATGCCCCTGAGGCGGTACAGTCAGCACAGCAGGACCTCTCCATTGATACTTCAGCATGTTACGCATGGAGGGAACCCGCTGTGCTTCATTGTACAGGTGGCGCCTTTCACAAGTGAGGAGTGGGGCTGGTGCAGCAGGCTGGCGTTGAACATCCGGCCAACGGGTGTGAGCATCCATGAGTGGGTGTGTTTGTGGTGTGTGTTTGTACTGTAAAATTGTCTTTCCCGGATGCTATGGACAAATCGCTGCAGACGAATGCCGCCTTGCAACCGACGAATGCCGGAGGAACCGCACCGAATGAAAAAGCAGGCAGCTGCCGCCGCCTGCCCTCCAAATAGCAAAAGCTTGCTGCCACCCTACCCTATCGCCTGTGCCAGGTCGGCAATCAGGTCTTCCGCATCTTCTATGCCCACGCTCAGGCGGATGAGCGAATCGCTCAGGCCGTTTTTGATCCTTTCCTCACGGGGGATGGACGCGTGGGTCATGCTGGCCGGATGGTTGATCAGGCTTTCCACCCCGCCCAGACTTTCGGCCAGGGAAAACACCTTTGTGCTGCTGAGCACGCGGCGGGCTTCTTCAAGGCTATCATTTTTTAGTTCAAAGCTGATCATACCCCCAAAGCCCCGCATTTGCTTTTTGGCAATGGCGTGGTTGGGATGATCTTCAAATCCCGGCCAGTATACTCTTCCAACCTGGGGGTGTTGGCGCAGCCAGTGCGCTACCTTTTCACCGTTCTGGCAATGGCGCACCGCAGCTCTTCTGGATAAAGTACAGTTGGTCGCGCAGTTCCTGGCTGTTCATCACCAGGCAGCCCTGTATCACATCACTGTGGCCACCCAGGTACTTGGTGGCGCTGTGCATCACTATATCCGCACCCAGATCGAGCGGGTTCTGCAGATAGGGTGAGGCAAACGTGTTGTCCACGCAAAGCAATAATCCATGTTTTTTGGTGATGGCCGCCACGGCTTCAATATCCGTTATGTTCATCAGGGGGTTGGTGGGTGTTTCGGTCCACACCAGGCGGGTGTTTTCATTAACGAATTCCTCCACCAGCGCCGCCCGCTGCATGTTTACATAATGGAATTTGATGCCAAACTTCTCATATACCTTGGTAAAGAGGCGGTAGGTGCCGCCGTACATATCGTTGGCGCAGATTACCTCATCGCCCGGCTGCAGCAGTTTCATCACGGCATCCGTAGCTGCCACGCCGCTGCTGAAGGCTGCGGGCATATTCATATCCCTTGTGGTCGCCGGGTGCCGACTGCACAAAGGTGGAGGTCTGGTAAATGGGGGTCATGATGGCGCCGGTGGAAGGATCGGGCTCAGCGCCGGCATGGATCAGTTTGGTAGCAAGCTTCATGGTTTCTCTCAATTAGGTTACAAATATGGCTGTTTTCTGCGCAGGGAACCGGGGGGCATGACGAACATCAGGCTCCTGGTGTGATAATAGTTACAGGTTTGCACCTGTGCACCGGTCAATTTTGCCTCCCGGCGATTGCTGCCCCCTAAAACGGAAAACCATGAAATACATCTCCCTGGCACTGGCGGCTCTGGCATTTCTTTCCTGCGGGCAACCCAAGCAGAAGGCCCCTTTGACTGCCCAGCCGGAAACCAGTGAAACTGCCCTGGAAAAAGTAATGGCAGGCAACGCACGCTTTGCCTCCCTGCATGCGGTACACCCCGATGAAAGTGCGGACAGGACCCGCGAGGTGGCCAAAGCGCAGCATCCCATGGCGGTAGTGATTGCCTGCGCCGACAGCCGGGTGTC
>JALOMZ010000032.1 GCA_025455205.1 Chitinophagaceae bacterium
TTGATGATGTGCTGATTAGCTAATTAGCTGATGTGCTAATGATGTTTGGGCAAATGGATAAGGGTTTGGGTGTTGTTGGGGAACCGGCCGGCATGGGTTGCCCGTGTCCCACGGCGCAGCCTCCCACAAAACTGGTGCTAAATGAATGGGGCACCCCCTGGAATTTGGATTTTCACCCTTTGGAATTTCCACTACTCTTTTCCTGCTCCTGCCAGTCCTTTTCCATCCGCCGCTTACATCCTTCTCCGTGGCATGTTGTACCTTGGCCCGGTGGAGGTGCAATTCGACGATACCTATTTCATGCGGCGGGCATTGCAGGAAGCGCAGCTGGCCTGGGACAAGGACGAAATCCCCGTAGGCGCGGTGGTGGTGCAGCACAACAAGATCATTGGACGGGGCCACAACCTCACAGAAACCCTGCAAGATGTTACCGCCCATGCTGAAATGATTGCGTTGACCGCCGCCTTTAACCACCTGGGCGCCAAGTACCTGCCCGATGCCACCCTGTATGTGACCCTGGAACCCTGCCATATGTGCGCGGGGGCCCTCTACTGGAGCAAGATCGGGCGCATTGTGTACGGGGCCGCCGATGAAAAGCATGGCTACCGACGTTTCTACGGCCAGGGGAATCCCTTTCATCCCAAAACGGAGCTGGTAACCGGCGTGCTGGCCGATGAAGGGGCCGCCCTTATGAAAACCTTCTTCCAGAAAAAAAGAGCATTCAAATGAGGTTACGCCTGCTGTTTCCCCTCTGCATTTTGCTGCAAACCATACCCTGCCTGGTCAACGCCCAGGAGGCCAGTTTCAAAGTAATGATCAGCGCCAACCAGCTGCGGCCGGGCGATACGCTCCACATGGTGGCCCAATACGCCGTAGGCGACCGAAAGCTGCCACCCGCCACTTTTGTGCTGACCCTGCTGGGACCGCAAAACAAACTCTGGCAGATGCGCTGGCCCATGCTGGAAGGTATGAGTGAGGCCTCCATTGTATGGCCCGACAGCATCGCCGAAGGCCGCTACAACATGCTCTTTGCCGTGCAGCCCCGCTTCCTGAAATTCTATGGCCAGGTAATATATCCGGAAAGGCCCGGCACGCTCACCGCAAGATGGGGCAACATCTGGCCCCCGCAAACCCAGGAAATAAAACCCGATCCCTCCGGGCGCTTCGAGATAGAGCAGGTGTATTTTGAAGACAATGTGGAACTGGCCTTTCAGCACAGCAACAGCCGGGAGCCCGCCCCGCCCATGATCAAACTGGATGCCTGGCTCGACTCCAGTTACCAGCCTGCCGCCACCGGCGTGGCGCAGGTGGTGGTTACGCGCGATGATAAAGCGCCCCTGGTGCCCGATCGCCTGCGCAAGGATTCTGTTTTCGCCGGTGGCTTTGATATGATGGTGGCCGGCTATGCCAATCGCCGCCTTTACAATCAGCTGCAGCAGCTGGATACCCTGCAACAATACGACAGCCTGTATGTGCCATACATGTTCAGGACCCAACCCAGCCGCCTGCTGGCCTGCCTGCACGATTCGCTCCGGAACTTCAGCAGCAGCTATGAACTCCTCCAGCAGTACATCCCGGAAGCGGGCGTAACAGGCTGGTATGGCATGGATGCGGCATACCAGCGGGTGGCACAGGAATCGCCGGCCCTGCAGCAACTGGCCAATGAAACCATGCTGCAGGCAGGCAAGAAATGGTACCGGATCTATTACCAGGGCCGCTATGGCGACCCGGCCGTGCTCAGCCTGCCAGCCGGAGCCCTGGCCATGATCAAAATATTCGAGCCGCCCTTTTATAAGATCCCGAAAACCAGCCATGTCTTCGGAACCATTGCATTTTTTGAACGGCGCTACCCCCTGGGCAGCGAGTTCCCCTATTACCACAGATTCCGGGTGTGGGGCTACACCCCTGAAGTGGTGACCCTGCCCCTCAACTAGGTGGCGGGCCGTCACTATTCCTGATTTCGCAAGGTTGCCAACTTTGCATGTGTAACTTTGTTGTTTCTGGAGAATTATTCTTTCAAACAATAAAAAGCAAATAGCTATGGCATTTACACTCGATCCGCTGCCCTATGCATCCAATGCACTGGAGCCCTATTTCGACCAGATGACGATGGAGATCCATCATGGCAAACACCACCAGGCATATGTAACCAACCTCAACAACGCCATTGCCGGCACTGCCCACGAAGGCAAAAGCCTGGAAGAACTTGTAGCCAACGCCGGCGCCATCAGCACCCCCGTGCGTAACAATGGCGGTGGCCACTGGAACCATACCTTCTTTTGGAACCAGCTGAAGGTGAACAATGGCGCCGTACCTGCCGGCAAGCTGGCTGCGGCCATCGAAGCCGACCTGGGTGGCCTCGACAAGTTCAAGGAGGAATTCAAGAAGGCCGCCATTGGCCGCTTCGGCAGTGGCTGGGCCTGGCTGGGTGTGAAAGATGGCAAGCTCTGCATCTGCTCCACCCCCAACCAGGACAACCCGCTCATGGATATCGCCGAATGCAAGTGCGCCCCCATCCTGGGACTCGATGTTTGGGAACATGCCTACTACCTCAAGTACCAAAACCGCCGTCCTGATTTCATCGACGCTTTCTGGAATGTGGTGAACTGGGATGTAGTGGCCGAACGCTACGAAAAAGCCATCGGATAAGCGCCTTGCGCCATTCCTTATTACTGAAAAAGCCGGGAATCATCCCGGCTTTTTTTGCATTTTAACAACCGGCTGCCCAGGATACCCAGTAGCGGGTATGCCGGAGGCCCATACGATTACTAACTTTCCCGTACCTTAAAATGCCCAAATGCCGGGTTAAACATTCATATGCATAGTAAATGGAATGTGATAAAATGGCAGGGGCACCCACAACCGATGAGAAGATGTTTCCTGCCATCCGGCCTGTTACTCCTGATGCTGGCCATCGGCCTTTGCAGCCTGGGCCAAACCAAGCGCGCCCTGCTGATCGGCGTTTCACAATACAGCGATCCGCGGTGGAAATCCCTCAGCTCTGACAATGATATCCGGTACCTGCGAGATGCCCTGCAGCTGCAGCGTTTCCAGCCAGCCCATATCATGATGCTTACGGATGCACAGGCTACGCATGCCGGCATCCGCCAGGCTTTTGAACAACTCACCAAAACGGTGAAGGCCGGCGACATCGTGTATATCCATTTCTCCGGTCATGGCCAGCAGATAGAAGACGACAAGGAACTGCAGGATGAAGCCGACGGGTACGATGAAGCCCTGGTGCCCTACGATGCCCGGGGCCGGTATGATCCGGTGAAATACCAGGGGCAACTGCATTTCCGCGACGACCTGCTGGGGAAATACCTGGAGTCACTCCGGAAAACCCTGGGAGCCCAGGGCAGCCTGCTGGTGGTGATCGATGCCTGCCACTCCGGCACTGCCACCCGCAGCAGCCAGTTTGCCATTGTGCGGGGCGACCCCACCCCCTTTGCCAACCCGGAATATGTGCCCCGCCTGAAAGCCGAGCTGGGGCGCAGCAACCAGGCAGAAGGTTTCATGAGCAGCCAGCCCCTGGCCACCTCCAATATGGTGGTGTTCAGCGCCAGCAGCCCCAACCAGGTAAACTACGAAACGCATGATGCCGCCGGTAAAGGCGTGGGCTCCCTCAGCTATGCCCTGGCGCGGGCCCTGCAGCGCATGGATGCCAATACCACGTATGGCGATTTGTTCCGCCAGGTAAAATCCATGATCCAGGCCGACTACCCGCAGCAGCTGCCCATGATGGAGGGCGACGACCGCCAACAGGTGTTCGGCGGACAGTACCTGCCCCGCAGCGAACAACAGGTGGTAGACCACTGGACCAGCGACACCAGCTTTGTGGTGAACATGGGACAGCTGCAGGGTATCTATCCCGGCACCGTGCTCAAGCTTCAGCATCCCGCCACCCGCGCCACCCTGGGCAGTGCCCGGGTGGTGGAGAGTGACCCCGTTAACTGCACAGCGGTGCCAACCCAAAAGCTCGACAAAAGCCAACCCTATGCCGTGGTGGTGGAAAGCTATGGCACACCACCCGTACAGCTTGGGCTGAAAGTGGTGCCTGCCGAAGGTGTGGACCGCGGCATGACCACCTCCCTGGAACAATGGGCGCAGCAGTTGCCCGGTGTGTCGCTTAGCGCGCCCCCCGATCTGATGCTGGCAATATCCAAAGATGGCAGCCAGACCCGCCTGGAACTGGTGGAAGCCGGCGATGCAGTACGCTGGCAGGGTATTTTTGCATCCGGACAGGTGCCCGATGAAGCCGGCACCAAAGCCATCCAGGCAGCCTTACAAGCCTATGCCCGCACCCGCTTCCTGCGCAGCCTGCCCGATGGAGGCCCGCTGAGCGGCAAGATCGAACTGCGCATAGAAGCCGAGGCCGGCCGCGACGCCTCCGCAGAATGGAAACTCAATCGGGGCAGCCTGTACAAATTCATCATCGTCAACAATAGCGACACCCGCGTTTATTTCAACCTGCTCAATATTCTGCCCACCAACCAAACCCATGTGCTGCTGCCCCAGCCTGGCGACATGCCCCAGGACTACTCCATTGGTGCCGGTCAATCCTTTGAGATTCCCGAAATCATGGTGGATACGGATGCTGCTGCCGGCAAAGAATGGCTGAAAGTGGTGTGCTCCGCGCGGCCCCTCGACCTCCGGCCCGTTTTCGATACAGGCGGATCGGAAACCCGCACCCGCAGCGTGGGCGGCGATTTCGAACAATGGCTCAACGAAAGCCTCGATAAAACCAACAGCACCCGCACACGCAGCGCCGGCGCACAGGCCGTAACCGTGGTCAGCACCGGCTTCACCGTCATGGCCCAATAGACAATTTGCCCGTAAAACAACCCATGGCATCATGAAGAAGAATGGCCACAGGCTAGGCTGGATGCTGACCCTGCTGCTGCTGGCAGGCCTGCAGGGCTTTGCCCAGCTGCAGACACGCACGGTACATGCAATGATTGATTCCATCATTGTTCGCAACGACAGCGTTATGCTGCTGCTCGATGCCGGAACAGAGGCCGGGCTGAGCGCCGATGCCAAAGGCAAGGTACTGGCCCGGCACAACAAGGCGTTCGATAGCCAGGACTACACAGAACTGGGCTTTGGCAAAATTGTTGGCCTCAACCGCCAGCGGGCACTGCTGTTGCTGCAGGGCAAGGCAAGCTCCGGACAGCGCAGCATCCAAAAAATGGACCTGGTACGTTTCAGCTATCGTCCCGCCACCGCCGGCCGCCTGTTCACCGAACTGGCAGCGCGGGCCATCTACTTCGACGATATCTACCGCGATCCGATGTACGAACTCAACCAGGTGATCAGCCAGGGCAACCAGTTTCCGGAAGACTCCCTGCTGCAGGCCATGGTAGACCAGGTGAAGGAGACAGTCACATTTGTGAAGCCCACCCTTGAACCGGGCAACTCCCTGCTGGTGCCGCTCACCATGGGCAGGTACAAGGGAAAAACGGTGATAGAAGTGATGGAACAAACCACCCTGCAGGATGTGATCACCTTCCTGCAGTTTGTACTCAGCTACCCCGGCAAATACATGGGTTACCATTACAAGTTCAACGAAACCTTTGCCACCTGGGTACTGAATAATGCACCCGGTGGCTCGCTGGAACTGTACACGCGGCGGCAGGAACTGCTGGGTAATGCATCGGCCCTGCAGCAATGGTACCAGACAAATGCAGCCACTATCCGGAAAGAAAAACTGTGCGACCTGTATTTTGATGAAGTCATTGCCTTCAATGAAGAAAGGAAGTACGACAGCGCCCTGCTCCGCATTCGGGAAGGCCTCGAGGTAGCCACCGCCACCCAGGATACCGCCGGCCATTCCACCATGTGGCAGGCCTGGGCCCAATGGTACCAGGACAATGAGCAGTATGCCGAAACCATCCGCTGCACCGACAGCATGATTCGCTATGCCCGGCTGGCAGGCAACGCATCCGAGCTTGCAGCGGCTTATTTCAAAAAGGCCTTCTGCCAGTACAAGATTGCGGCCTATGATTCCAGCCATCATACCCTGGCCCTGGCCGAACAGGCCCTGCTGCAAAATGCCCAAAAGCTCAAAGGCAACGACTCCCTCAACCTGTGGCGCAAGCGCCATGAATATGCGGGCTGGTCGTACTACGCCGCCGGCAGCTACCAGGAAGCCATCCGGAGCCTCTACACAGGCATAGCCCTGAACCGGAAAATGCTCACCGAAAGCGCCACCGAAAATATCGCTTCCGACTACTGGTACCTTGGCCGCATCTACAAGGCCCAGGGCTTCTACGAAAAATCATTGCAGGCTTTCGACAGTGCCCGCCTGCTGTACCGCAGCCTGGGCGATGAATACAACTTTGCCTTCACGGAGAATGACATCGGCAGCGTATACTACAAGCGGGGCGATTACAGCCGCAGCAAGGCATATCACGAGCGCGCCTACAACACCCTGGTGCGCATGGAGAAATGGGACAATGCCGGCTATGCCAAGTCGATGCTGGGCAGCAACCTGGAAATGGAAAACGATATCCCGGGCGCCATCGCTTCCCACCAGGAAGCCATTGTGCTGCGCAATAAGGCAGGCAACCGCGAAGGGCAGGCCTTCTCCTGGACCCGCCTGGGCAAGCTGTTCGAACGCACCGGACAGAAGCAGGAAGCGCTGCATGCTTATGACAGTGCGGCATTTTACTATGCGGCCATTGGCGACCGCGCCGAGCAGGCACAAAACCTGCTGAACAACGGCAAAGTGTATGAAAACGACAAGGACTTCCGCAAGGCCCGCAGCTACTACGATTCTGCTGCCACCATCCTGAAAGCGCTGGGCAGCAGGAGCGGCTACGTAGACGCGCTCAGCAAGCTGGGATCCGTTACCTGGGAGCTCGACCCCGAAGCCTCTGCCCGATACTATGCCGAGTGCCTGAACGAGTCACGCGGCATCAACGACCAGGTGAACGAACTCTACAGCATGGTCAACCTGGGTGCCCTGGCCGGCCGCAAGAACCGGTTTGACAGTGCACAGTACTGGATATCCCAAGCCTTGCCCCTGGCCACCGCCACCAAAGACCCGGCCATGGTGGCCTACTGCTACGCCCGCATGGGCGGGCTGGCGGAAAACAGACTGCAGTCGGCTGAAGCATTCGACCTATACCGCAAAGCCGCCGCCACCTACGATACTCTCGACAAAGCCCGCTACTTCTCCACCCAGCTCCGCATCAGCAGCCTCTTTGTTTCCACCGGCAAGCTGGACAGCGCCGCCCATATCAACCGACGGGTGATTCAGGAAGCTTCCAAACTGGGATACAAGCTCGAACTGGGCGATGCCCTTATCCAGCAGGCCTTCCAGTACACCCTGCGGGCCCAATACCAGGAAGGACTGGCCCTGGCCGACAGCGCCGGACGCGTGTATGCCGGCAGCGGCAACCGCATGAGCCAGGCCTCTGTGTATGCCACCAAGGCCCTGCAATACATGGGCCTGGGCCGTTACGCCGAATGCTTCCGACACTTTGAGATGGCCGACAGCCTCTATGCCCTCGAAAAAAACGATTGGGAACGCTCCACCATTGCCAACAACACCGGCGTGGCCCATACCTACCAGGGCGCCTACCGCAAAGCCATTACGAGCTTCCAGCAATCACTGGACCTGCGGCCTTCCAGCCAGGACGACGAAAGTGCCATCCGCGCCAAAGCCAACATGGCCGAATGCTATGTATACCTCAAACAATACGATACGGCCCTGCAAATCATCCCGGCCTTGTATGACCGCGCCAAACAACAACAGTTTCAGCGCCTCAGCACCAGCATGGCCCTGCTGATGACCCGCGTGCTCATTGCCACCCAGGAAACAGGCAAAGCCCTGCCCTGGGCCAACGAAGCCCTGGCCTTTGCCATGCAGAGCCAGCTGCCCGACGACCAGGCCGAAGCCATGATGTACCTGGGCATCCTGCAACGAAGCAGCCAGCCGGCCAAAGCCCTCGAAAACCTCAAAGCCGCCACCGCCCTCGCCGACAAATACCAGCTCAGCCTGCTGCAGTGGGAAGCCTGGTACGAACTGGGCGAATACTACTACACCAACAACCAACCGGAAAAAGCCATCGAGGCCTACAAAAAATCGGCCGCCCTCATCGATAAAAACAGCAGCAACATCTTCGGCGGCGAAGATGCCCGCAAAACCTACCAGACCAGCGGCAAGAAACCCGAACTCTACAGCCACCTGATCTCCGCACTCACCGCCACCGGCGCCGTGGAAGAAGCCTGGGCCTTTGCCCAGAAAACACAGGAGGAAGCCGTAAAAGACCTCCTGGGCAGCCTTAGCACCAACGCCACCAGCGCCGACAAAGCCAAAGCCCTGCAACGCCTGCAGGAACTGCAGCAGAAAAGAAACGGCGTGGAACAGAATATCAAGAAACTGCAGGCCGAAGGCAGCAACGCCGCCCAACTGCAACTGCTGCAGCAAACGCGCGATATCCTGGAAAAAGAATACCTCAACTACGTAACCGACCTGGTGAAGACCTATCCCGATATCGATGGCTACTTCTCCAAAAATGTGAACCCGGAAGATTTTAAAGACATCAAGGAAAACATCCCCGACAGCGTGGCCATTGTGCTCTACCTGCTGAATGGCAAACAGCTGCTCATCTTCACCGCCACCAACCAGAAGATCGGGGTGAAGGAACAACTACTCAGCAGCGAACTGGAACCACTGGTGGATCAATACACCCAGGCCCTCAGCAACCCGGCCTTTCCGGCACAGTCGAGGCCGCTCATATTGCGCAGCACCATCAAGAAGAAGGTGACACCTACAGCCGCCAGCCAATCCTTTGAACAACTGTCCCAGCAATTGTACAGCCTCCTGCTGGCGCCCATCGAAAACGAGATCAAAGGCTATTCTTCCCTCTGCATCATCCCCAATGGCAAGCTCAGCAACCTGCCCTTCCAATGCCTCGGCAAAGCAGGAAGCAGCGGGCATATGGAATACCTCATTGAATCGCACGACATCTTCTACACCAACAAACTCACCCTCTTCCTCAAGCAGGGCCGCAAAGACCGCAGTCTGGCCTCCTTCACCGGCTTCGGCAACCCCGACAACAGCCTCGAGAGTGCCGGGCAGGAAGTGACTGCCATTGGCAAGATGCTCAACACACCCAATATCTACCTGCAGGCAGCCGCCACCGAATCAAAGGCCAAGAGCAGCCTGGAACAATCCAAATACATCCACTTCGCCACACATGGGGTGCTCAACTATACCGACTTCAGCAGCTCCTACCTCAAGATGGCACCCGTGCAGGACGGGCAGGAAGACGGGCAGCTCCGCATTGATGAGATCAAGGCCCTCAGCATCAGCGGCTGCGAATTGGTGACCCTAAGCGCCTGCGAAACCGCCGTAAACCAGGAACTCAAGAAAGGCTGGTACATATCGCCCGCCAATGCCTTCCTGGTGAGCAGCGTGCGCAGCGTGGTGGCCAGCCTCTGGGCCGTGGATGATGAAGCCACCAATCTGCTGATGCAGGAGTTCTACAAGAACCTGCCGGTAATGGGCAAATCGGCCGCCCTGCGCAAAGCACAGGCCACTCTCAGTCAAACCAAGGGCTTTGAGCATCCCTTCTACTGGGGTGCATTTGTGCTGTACGGGGATTGGCGATAACTAAAACCGTTTGAGGTTTGAAGTTTGAGGTTTGAAGTTCCTGCTTGCCGGGC